>JAJDNC010000054.1 GCA_022340865.1 Gemmatimonadota bacterium | reverse complement strand
CATCGCCTCCCGCGGCTTCGTTCCCATCCTCGAGCCCGAGGTGGACATCCACTGCCCCGACAAGGCGGAGGCGGAGCGCATGCTGGAGTCGGCCATCGTGCGCCGCCTCGACGCGCTCCCGGCTGACGACCTCGTCATGCTCAAGCTCACCCTTCCCGAGCAGGACGACCTGTATCGGAGCTGCATCGAGCACCCCAAGGTCCTGCGCGTGGTGGCGCTCTCGGGCGGCTACACCCGGGCCGAAGCCAACCAGCGCCTGGCCAGGCAACACGGCATGGTCGCGAGCTTCTCGAGGGCGCTGAGCGAGGGGCTGTCGGCGAATCAGTCGGACGAGGACTTCAACCGGACGCTCGACGGGGCCATCGAGAGCATCTTCGAGGCGTCGAAGACCTGAGAGGCGGCGGGTGCCGGTCACGACACGCGTGCTCGCCACCCGCCACCCACCGATCGACGCCCGGCGGGAGGGCGGGAGCGCTCTCCCCGACCCCGGAAGGCAGCCCCGCTGAAACCACACGGAGACCTGCTTCCGTATGAGAGACCGTAGTAGAATGCGGTCCGACACGCGGACGCACCGGGCACGTGAGCTCGGCGTCGTGGGCCAGACGCCGGCTTCCGACGGTAGGGAGCACATCATTCACGCGAAACCAGGCCGGCTCCTCGCGGCGGCAATGCTCATCGGCACGCTGTGGCCGGTCGGCGTTGCCGCACAAAGGGCGCAGACCGCGGAGAACGGGTCCACGGGGGTCTCCTCGGACGCGGCACGCTACACCGTGCGGGCCGAGCCGCTCCGAAGCGCCATCATCACCATAGACGGCAAGCTCGACGAGCCGATCTGGGCGACGGCGGACTCGGCCGTGGGCTTCATCCAGTTCCGTCCACATCCGGATACGCCCGGCAGCGAGCGCAGCGTAGCCCGGGTGCTCTACGACGGCGACGCCATCTACGTGGGCGCCCGCATGTACGACGACCATCCGGACTCCATCGTGGCCCGCCTCATGCGCCGGGACGACAAGGGGTTCTCGGACTGGTTCGCGGTGGGGCTGGACAGCTACCACGACCACCGCACGTCCTTCACCTTCTTCGTGAACCCACGGGGCGTGCGCTACGACGAGATCATCTTCGACGATACGCAGGAAGACGGGAACTGGGATGCGGTCTGGGAGGCGGCGGCCCGGGTGGATTCCCTGGGCTGGACCGCCGAGATCCGCATCCCCCTGTCGCAGCTGCGCTACGCCGACTCGGACAGCACGTCGTCGTGGGGGATCGACTTCTACAGGGAGATCGCACGGCGGGGTGAGGAGGAGCTATGGGCGCCCCTGGACCCCGACCAGGCGCACATCGTGTCGACGTACGGCACGCTCACCGGTCTCGGGAGGCTACCCGTGCCGAGCCGGATCGAGGTCGCGCCGTACGCGGTGACGAGACTCGAGCGCCTCCACGCCGAGCCCGCGGATCCGTTCTGGGCGCGCAACCGGATCACCGGGGACGCAGGCGCCGACGTGAAGTACGGCCTCACGCCCAACCTGACCCTCACCGCCACCATCAACCCCGACTTCGGGCAGGTGGAGGCCGACCCCTCCGTGGTGAACCTCACCGCGTACGAGACGTTCTTTCCCGAGAAGCGGCCCTTCTTCCAGGAGGGCTCGAACATCTTCCGCTTCGGGATAGGCGTCGGCGACGGGGACATGGGTAACGAGCAGCTCTTCTACTCGCGCCGCATCGGACGGGCGCCTCACGAGGGACTTCCCGACTCGGCATCCTACGGCAACGCGCCCGAGGGCACGACCATCCTCGGGGCGGGCAAGGTCTCCGGAAAGACCGCGAGCGGATGGTCGGTGGGCCTCATGGACGCCGTCACCGCGCGGGAGACCGCTCCCTTTGTCACAGACGCGGGCACGCACCATTCCATGGTTGTCGAGCCCATGACCAACTACGCCGTGGGACGGTTGATCAAGGACTTCCGTCATGGGCAGTCCGCCGTCGGCGGGATCGTCACCTCCACCAGCCGCGAGCTCCACGGCACAGGGATCACGGACCTCGCGTCCTCCGCCGTGGCCGGCGGTCTCAACGGCCGTCACCAGTGGGCCAACGGGAACTGGCAGCTCACGGGATGGCTCCTGGGGAGCCGCGTCGCCGGCGATCCCGCGGCCATCGCCACCGTGCAGACCTCGCCGGTCCACTACTTCCAGCGACCCGACGCGCCTCGCCTGGGGCTCGACTCGGCGCGGACGTCGCTCCAGGGCTTCGCCACGCAGGTGCAGCTCGCCAAGACCGGTGGTGGGCACTGGATCGGGGGCACCATCCTGCACGCCATCTCTCCCGGCTTCGAGGTGAACGACCTGGGCTTTCAGACGCAGTCCGATCTCTTCATGCAGGTCGGCTTTCTGGGCTATCGGATGAACAAGGCGGGCAAGAGGTTTCGGCAGTGGAGCCTCAACGCCAGCGGATGGCGCGGCACCACGTTCGGCGAGGAGCTGGTGTCACTGGGGACCAGCTTCAACGGCTACGCCGAGCTTCTCGACTACTGGAGCGTCAGCGGCGGCGGCGAGTACGACGGGGCCACGCTCTCCACCGGTGCGTTGCGGGGCGGCCCGGCGCTGCGCCGGCAGCCTGGCCTCCACTACTGGGGAGGCGTCCATTCCGACGGCCGGAAGAGCCTCGTAGGCGGGCTGAGCGTCTCCGCTACGTCGGCCCGTGGCGCTCCGAGCAGCAGGCTCTCCCTGTCGCCGAGCCTGTCCTGGCGCCCCACGTCCGCTGCGGAGGTGACGGTGGAGCCGTCGGTGAGCTGGAACCGCGACGCCGCCCAGTACGTGGCGCAGGATGATTTCGCGGGAACGACGCACTACTACTTCGGCCACCTCCGGCAGACGACGGTCGCCCTCACCACGCGGGTCAACTACACCGTTTCGCCGACGCTCTCCTTCCAGCTGTACGCGGAGCCCTTCGTGAGCGCCGGGAGATACTCGGGCTTCGAGGAGGTCACGCGGCCCCACGCGCGCTCTTTCGCCGACCGCTTCCACACCCTCACCCCCGGCGAGATCCGCTACGACGCCGGAGCCGAGGTCTACCGGGTGGCCGTCGACGGGACCCCCGATGCAGCCGCGTTCGACAAGCCGGACTTCAACTTCAAGCAGCTCCGCTCGGTGGCCGTGCTCCGCTGGGAGTACAGACCCGGCTCGACGCTCTTCCTGGTGTGGACCCAGAGCCGGACGGGCTCCGACTCCACCGGCACGTTCCGGTTCGGAAGGGATTTCGGGCGGCTCCTCGGCTTCGACGGTCCCGACGGCGTCCCCGGGGACAACGTCTTCCTGGTCAAGGTGAGCTACTGGCTGGGCAGGTAGGGGTCAGGAGACAAGGGCGAGAAAAGTGCCCCCCTCTCGGCTCCGCCCCCTTCTCTCTGGCCACCTCCACCCACGACTTCACTCGTTGCCACCCGGTTGCCCTTCCTATCCGCAGCACCGACACGCGCCGATCTGCACAGGTTTTCGGCCGTTCCGCGCCAACCCGTTGGCCGGTCTGGACACCAGAGCTAACGAGGCAAGGAGTAGGACACGCCGACCTGGACCTCCCGGAACGTCGCCGGAGAGCAGAAGGGATCGTATCGGTGATACGTTTCGGAGCAGGAGCCGAAGTCCACCCAGTGAGCAAGGACTCCCAACCTGATGCCGAGTCCAGCGCGCGGTACCGGGGTGACATCGAGCGTCAGAAGACCGAATACGCCCGCGTTGGCCCCAGAGGTCGGGTAGACGTCACCCTCACGGTGGGAGACGAGCCCGGTACTGCTCAGGACCGTCACCGAGCTGAGGCTCAATCCCGCGCCGAGCTTGACCTCGGCGTGGCTCTTCGCAAGCACTGACCGGACGATACCGGCTCTGAATCCGGCCAGGCGTACCCTGTCCCGGGTCTCCTCGGTCTGGCAACTGACGGGCGGCGTATAGTATCGACACACCACCGATTCCCTCTGCGTCCGGGCCCAGATGCGGTACAGGCCGAGCTGGACTTGCCACGTGTTGCGCCCCAGTGAGAGGAGTCCCTGGATCTCTCCGCCCCTCGCCGTGGGAAACTCCGCATTGTGTGAAGCCGCCCATACGTAGCCCGCCTCGAACTCCTGTGAGCGTGCCGGGGAGGGCGCGCAGAGCAACGTCGGGATCAGTGCCAGCGAACCGATTTCGCCGGACCGGGGAAGGAAGCGTAGGCGCACCAGCGAAAGGAGCCGTGTCCGGTGGAGCATCTCTCACTCCAATCCACAGGCGGCGTTCGAGCGGCCGGCAGAATTCACCACCGACACAGGATGGAGCGTCGCTTTCTACATACGGTCCGCCGGTGCCGGTGATTACCCGCTGAGCCGACCCACAAAGCACAGCGGGTAAGGTCCGTGCCTCTCGTGCGACTCTGCAGCGCTCACGCTGCCGCTTGGCATCGGCGCCGCTATGGCGATCGTCACGGTGGCACGCCCCGGCCCTGTCGGTCACTCGGCGCCCGACCCCGAAATCGTTCCCCAGCCTGTACGTATGCTGGTAGGAGCCCGTGAGGGGTGCCCAACTCGAAGAGCAGAGAATAATGTCGCGTCGGATTCCACGCCGGACTCTCGTTCTCGGGGTGTCGGCGCTCGTCGTGGCCCTGGTCGCCGCGTGCTCCGACGACGGCACTCGACTTCCGCAGGCTGTGGGAGTGACGGTCGTCTCCGGCGACGGGCAGAGCGGCACCGCCGGGTCGCCTCTGCCCGAACTCGTGGTGGCCCAAGTGGTGGACAAGTACGGCGACCCCATAGCCCGGGGAGTCTACGTCCAGATCCTTTCCGGAGACGGCGCCTTCGCCATGGCGGGACGGAGGGGTGCGGGAAACGGCGTCATCCTGAAGTCGCCGACCCTGGGCGAGGCCAAGGTGCAGTGGACCCTGGGCACGTCGGGTACGCAACAGCTGCGGTTCTTCGCCGTGGACACGAACGGCGACACCCTGAATGCCGTAGCCTCGGCGACCCTGGCCTCGGGCAGCTGACTATCTGGCCCGGCGCGCAGGAGGCTGAGGGTACTCCGGCGCGTCCTCTCCGGTGGCTTCCGGCTCGGCAGGCCGCCTCAGTGGACCCATGCGCGTCCTCGAGGACGAGTAGCGCCAGGTGCGGGCCCCGGCCTCATGCGTCCGACAGGACTGACCTGCGGTGCGCTGCGCGCATCGTCGCTCATCTCGCGGAGAACCGGGCAGGTCTTCGAGAGCACTTCAGGCCGCTCGGCTCGAACCTGTGACCTCATGCTCCGGAGGCACTCCTACGTCAGGCGCAATCACGGCAAGAACTGACACAAACCACTGGTAGAGCGCACGATCTGCCGTTCTTGCCTCTCGACGATGCCGGAATTTGCCGTCTTGAAAGGGCCCAATATCGGGCTCAATGGACGCATGAGGAGGCTCAACTCATGCGCGCACATCTTACCTCCGTCGCCGCTCACAGCCCCGCGATCACACCCCAGAACAGAATCGCGAAACCGACGAGAACGAATGGCGTTCCTGCGGCCGAGATCTTGTTGCCTGGGCTCTTCTCACCAAAGCCATCCTGAACACCCTGTATCCAGTTCCATACGAGGCCCAGATCGAACAGGACGACACCGCCGACCAGAAGGGCGGCACCAGCGGTTTCCGGTGCAGCTCCAACACCCGAAAAGCGAACAGCGGCCGCCACGCCGAGGAGCAGCCCTCCCTGGATCAGCGCCGCAAGGTGTGCGGCCAGCAGATACCGCGGAGCCCGGGCGGCCCTGGCTCGCGCGGCGATCATCCCTATGCCAAGGAGAAAGCCGCAGGCCGCTATGCCCATGCCGCCCAGGATCAGAATTCGAGTACCGGTATGCACGACGCGCCTCCCAGGTCAACCGATGCTTGCCCTTGAACGTTCCACCTCCCGTCTTAGGCGCCCAGGCCCTCGATCTGGTTGCCAGTAATCTGGCTATTGGAGCCCACGGTCCCCGTGAACTTCAGCTTGCGGTAGCGAAGCACGGGTCCCCTTTGGGGGAGGGGTGCGCTGGGAAGGTAGGTCAGCGGCGCCCCCCGGAGCCAGGCCCCTGCGGCCCGTCGAGCTGTCGGCTGTCATGGTACTATGACGCTCTGAAACCATTCCGCCCGTCGTCTCGTCCAACCTGGTGACGACGACCTCGCGACGGAGCGCCCACGATGGCCAGAACCGACCTGCTGCAGGGGAGCCTCGACCTCCTGGTGCTGAAGACCCTGGACCTCGAGCCGCTGCACGGATGGGCCATCTCCAAGCGTATCCAGCTCCTCTCCCACGACGTGCTCGAGGTGAACCAGGGATCGCTCTACCCGGCGCTGTACCGGCTTCGCGATCGCGGCCTCATCGAGTCCGAATACGCCGAGAGCGAAGAGGGCCGGCGGGTGAAGGTCTACTCGCTGACGAAGAAGGGTCGGGCCGCCCTGAAGCGGGAGCAGGCGAGCTGGCGCCTGTTCGCGGGCGCCGTGGAGGCGATTCTGGCCGCGGGTTGACGTGCATCGAAACGTGACGACACGAGCCTTGGGGAGACGACGGACATGGGCGCATGGAGGTGGCTGAGGCGGCGGTGGGATGTGCTCTTCCGGAAGCGCGGCGTGGAAGCGGAGCTCGACGAGGAGATCCGGACCCATCTGGACGAGGAGATCCGGCAGAACGTCCAGGCGGGGATGAGCCCCGCCGAGGCGCGTCGCCGTGCTCTCGTCGCCTTCGGCGGCGTGGAGCGACACAAGGAAGAGGTTCGGAACGTGCGCGGCGTGAGGGTCCTGGACGACCTGGTGCAGGACGTGCGGGTATCCTTCCGTTCGTTCCTGAAGGCGCCGGCCTTTCTCGTGGCGGTGTTGTTGACGCTGGGGCTGGGGATCGGCGCCAACGTGGCCATGTTCGGCATCCTCGACGCCTCCCTCTTCCGACCCCTGCCCTACCCCCGTGCCGACCGGCTGGTGATGGGGCGGGTGACGTGGAACGGGCGGGTGGGACGCACCGTATCGGGGCCGGACTTCTTCGACTACCGGCAGCAATCCTCGTCGTTCGAGGACCTGGCCGCGTACACCCCCTTCGTCCTGCGCGCGACGGTGACGGGAGGCGGAGCTCCGGAGCGCGTGCGCTACATCTACGCCTCGACCCGCTTCTTCCGCGCCCTGGGTGTGGAGCCGGTACTGGGGCGTGGCTTCGCGCCCGACGAGGGTGAGCTGGGTGGGCCCCGTGTCCTGATCCTCAGCTACGGCTTCTGGCAGCGGCGCTTCGGTGGCGACCGTGACATCCTGGGCCGGAGCGTCACCATCGCGGGCATTCCGTTCACGGTGGTGGGGGTGATGCCCCGGGACTTCCGCTTCGCCGTCGACGTGGACATCTGGGTCCCTCTCCAACGAGGTGGCGCGTGGGCGCAGGCGCGCCAGTTCCACAACTTCATCCTCGTGGGCCGGCTGGCCGACGGCGTCTCGGTAAAGCAGGCGCAGGCCGACGTGGACCGGATCAGCGAGTCGCTGGCGGAGACGTACCCCGAGACGAACCGCAACAAGGGGCTGAACCTCACGCCTCTGAAGGAGGCCCTCGCCCAGCCGTACAAGGCCACCCTCGGTGTGCTCGTAGCGGCGGTGGCGGTCCTCCTCCTCATCGCGTGCGGCAACGTCGCCGGCTTGCTTCTGGCCCGCGGCAGCGCGCGCCGCTCCGAGCTCGCCGTACGCTCGGTCATGGGCGCCGGGCGCAGTCGTCTCGCACGCCAGCTCCTCACGGAGAACGTCCTGCTGGCCCTGGGAGCCGGGGTCGTGGGCATCGCCCTCGCCACCTGGCTGCAGCGCGGCATCCTGGCCTTCGTGTCCATGGACAGGCTGACGCCGGTGAAGGCGGGGGTGTCGTTGCCCATGCTGGGGTTCGCTCTCGCCCTGTCCGTCCTCACCGTGGTGATCTTCGGGGCGCTCCCGTCGCTGCGCGTGGCACGGGTCGAGCCCGGTGCAGATCTGCAGAGCGGAACCCGCACCACCGGGGGCCGGGCAGCCACACGCGCCCGCAACGTGCTGGTTACGGGCCAGGTGGCGCTCACCGTGGTTCTCCTGGTGGTCTCGGGGTTGCTCCTCAGGACATTGCGCGAGCTCCGCGGCGTGGACCTCGGCTTCGATCCCGACCATCTGCTCACCGCGGCGGTCCAGATCCCCTCCACCAAGTACCCGACATCCGCGTCCCGCGTGGAGTTCTTCCGGGAGCTCCAGGAGCGCGTCGCCGCTCTTCCGGGAGTCGAGGGCGTCGGGTTCATCACCCGGCTCCCCGTCCGGGGCTCGGGCGGCAACGTCCGGGTCGACCTGCCCGAGCACTTCGGCACGGCCGGTGTCTTCGGCAAGATGGCCGACCAGAGGACCGTCATGCCCGGCTATTTCCACGCCATGGGCATTCCCCTGGTGGCCGGCCGGGATGTCTCCCTGGTCGACGACAGCGCCGCCACGCCCGTGGTGGTGATCAGCAAGGCTCTCGCGGAGAGCCTCTTCCCCGGGGAGGACGCTCTCGGTCGTACGGTGGGCGTCGACGTCGGAGAGGCGGAACCCGCGCGCTTCGAGGTCGTGGGTGTGGTGGGGGACGTGGTGATGGATCACCCCGCCAACGGCCCGTATCCAGCGATGTACTTCCCCTATCCCCAAGCGGCGGGCACCGGCCTCGACATCGCGGTGCGGTACTCCGGCAATGCAGGAGCCGCGACCACGTCGGTGCGCGGGGTCCTCCGCACGCTGAACACGGACGTTCCGTTGGACGAGCCGGCGACGATGCACGACGTGCTCGGTCGCTCGCTGTCCGGCCAGCAGGCCATCGCGGTGGTGGTGTCCCTGTTCGGCGTGGTGGCGCTCCTCCTGGCTGCCATCGGGATGTACGGAGTGCTGGCGTTCCAGGTGTCGAGGCGGACCCACGAGATCGGCATTCGCATGGCGCTGGGTGCCAGCGGTGGCGCGGTGGTCTCGTCGGTGGTGCGTGGCGGCCTCATCCTCGTCGCTCTGGGGCTGGCCGTGGGAATCCCCGCGTCGCTCTTCGCGGCCCGTCTGGTCGGGGGGCTCCTCTTCGGCGTGGGTGCCACCGACCCGGTCACGTACGTGGGGGTGGCGCTCTTCCTGGGCGCCGTGGCGACGGTGGCCTGCATGCTCCCGGCCTACCGGGCCGCACGCACCGATCCGGTGGTGGCGTTCCGCACCGAATGATATGAGAGGCCCGACCCCGAGCCTCGGGTTCGGGCACTCCTCGACGCCCCGGCCTCCCTGGCCTCTTCAGGGACTTCGAGTCCTCCGACGGGGACCCGGCCTGTTCCGGGCAGGCGTCCATGGGTACCGTGCCTCCACACGTGGCCCGGCGCCGGCCGATCCTCGGCACCGCGGAGCCATGACGTAGAGACGTCAGCGCGGGGCATGAGCATGGATGGCCCGGAGGCAAACGGCAGCAGCGCGGAGATGGAAGGCCTCAAGTACCCCGTCGGTCGCTTCCGAGCACGTTCCGGTCTCACTCCCGCGGAGCGCGGGAGCCGGATCGAGGAGATGGCCGCCCTGCCCGGGGACCTTCGCGCGGTGGTCTCGGGTCTCTCACCCCGACAGCTGGACACGCCCTATCGACCAGCCGGCTGGAGCGTGCGGCAGGTAGTGCACCATCTGCCGGACAGCCACATGAACGGGTATGTGCGCTGCAAGCTGGCGGTGACCGAGATCGATCCGACGGTCAAGACGTACGGCGAGGCCGCGTGGGCGGAGCTGGCCGACGCGCGAGGCGAGGACATCGAGAGCTCGCTGCTCCTGCTGGAGGCGCTGCACCGCCGCTGGACGCGCTTTCTGCGCTCGCTGGACGGAGGGCAGTTCCAGCGCGCCTTTCTGCATCCGGAGCTGGGCAGGATCACGCTGGAGACGAACCTCCAGCTCTACGCCTGGCACGGCCGTCACCATCTCGCGCACATCACCGAACTGGGCGAGCGGCTGGGCTGGTAGGCGAAGCGGCTCGCCGCGGGCAGGAGCGGTCGTGGAAGCCCGGACGCCATCCGGAATGTCAGAGATGCACGATCGATGAAGGCGGCGGAAGCGCCGCCTGGGCAGTATCTTGTTCATGAGAAGCCTCCGTATGCGAAGAGACGGCCCCGAGCCCCCCGGGGGACGCTTCGTCCGCAAACCCCTGCGTGAGAGTCGACGATGAGGGTCTCCGCGTGCTTGCCCTGGGCACTCGTAATCCTCCTGGGGGTCGCCCCGACCCCGGGCCGGGCACAGTCCGCTACTGTGTTCGATCGATTCTCCAAGAGCGTCTACAAGGTCGAGATCCTGGAGCGTCGTTCCTCGACGCCTTCCATCGTGGGCACCGCCTTCGTCGTGGATTCAGCGGGTACCCTGCTCACCAACTACCACGTGGTGAAGGGCCTGGTCTTCAAGCCGGACGACTACCGCATACGGCTCGTCGGCAACGACGGAGCGGCCGTGGACAGCGTGCACGTGGTACGCGTGGACGCCGCCCATGATCTTGCGGTCCTGAGCGCGCGTCTCCGGGATCCCGTGCCCCTCCGCCTCGACCACGGCGTCCCGGAGGTGGGGACCTCCGTGTTCTCCCTGGGCTTCCCCCTCAACCTCACCGGCACGGTGGTACAGGGGAGCTTCAACGGGCTCATGCCCCACAGCCTGGAGGGGACGTTCCACTTCACGGGCTCGCTCAACCCCGGCATGAGCGGCGGCCCCACCC
>JAJDNC010000037.1 GCA_022340865.1 Gemmatimonadota bacterium | reverse complement strand
GCACCAGGTGGTGCGTGTCCAGCCTCGAGCCGTCGGGCCACATGCGCATGCGCCACTCTTCGGTGCGGTCCGCCACGGTGCCTCCGGTGTGCACGTAGCGCACCACCCACCAGGCGGGCGGCTCGTAGCTGTCCGCGAGCTTTGGTGCCAGGCTGTCGGCGTGCTCCTGGACGAGGAAGCGCGTCAGCCCCGTGAGCGAGTCGGACGCGGTGGTGGAGAGGCGGTGCCACGATCCGGGGTCGAGGCCGTGCGCCCTCGCCATGGAGTCCGCCGTCGCCAGCGCACGGGCGCGGGTCGCGGTGAACGGCTTGCCCAGCGTCGGAGCGGTGGGCACGAAGATCACCAGGAGGAGGACGACCACCGACACCACCGGGGCGGCCACCCGGGCCTCCCGGGTGAGGACACGCCGCGCCCCGGGGGGGAGGCGCTGCGCGGGGGGTCGGGGCGGCGCGGGCTCCCAGGCCCCGAACCTCGCCTCGTCGGGCGCATCCCGGAGCCTCCCCTGGCGAAGCCACCGCCACCCCACCGCCAGCGCCGGGGCCAGCAGCACCAGGGCGATGACCACCGCGCTGACGCGGTAGGCCGGGGCGCTCCCCGACGCGGCGAACATCCCGAACAGGAGCAGATCGTAGGTGAAGTGGGTGAGCACCGTCACCACCAGGCCCAGCCACACGAAGAGGAACCCCCAGAGGCAGGCGTCCAGGAAGATCTCGGCGCCGCGGGAGTACGCGGGCCAGGACTCGTAGTTGGAGTGGGAGAAGCCGAAGACGAGGGCGGTGCCCACCACTCCCGCCGCCATCCAGCGCCCGAAGTGCTCCCGCCTGCGCGCCCACAGGGCCAGCAGCGAGAGGGGAAGCGCCCGGAAGAGCGACTCCTCCCACACCCCGGCCTGCACCGCCGCCGCCACGCCCGAGACCCACGGCATGGGCGTGGCGATGAGGTTGGGATCGTCCACGAGCTCGGAGGGAACCCACCACCCCAGGAGGTGCCGCGTCACCAGGTAGAAGAGGGACACGTAGGCGAGGGCGAAGAGAGCCATCACGTAGCCCGACGCCACCCGCCCCGCCACCTCCCGGGTGCCGCGCTCGCGCCAGACGCTCCACCAGTCGAGGTGGCGCGGGAACGCGTGTCGGGCGACCGCCTCCGCCGCCGCCACGGTGAGGCCCACCAGGAGCGCCATGCCCACGCCGCTGACCACCGCCGACAGGATCTCCGTCGCCCGGAACGTCAACGGCGACGTGGCGGTGTCGTAGCCGAACCAGCTTCCCGGAATCTGGTTGAGCGCCGACGCCGCCACGAGGACGCCGATCACGCCTCCGAGCAGGAGCGCCGGCCTCCACCGCACCGAGCCCTCCAGCCCGTAGTGGCGGAGCACCAGGACACCGAGGATGAGGAAGCCCACCATCCCCACCCCCTGGGCGATGAGGGCCAGCAGGTTGTTGGCCGAGCGCATCGCGCTGTACCGGCGGTTGAACGACTCCGGGATGACCACGTAGGGGTGGGCCTCGGACGGCGTATCGCCGGCGATGACCACGTCCATGCGTATGGGGGCTTCGGCGATGCGTCGGCCCCGGCGCTCGAAGGTGTAGGTGCGGTCCACGCGGCCGCTGGCCTGCTTCGTGTCGTACGACGACGTCACCAGACGCCAGCGGGTGGTATCCTCCCGGAGCCATGTCGCGATCACGCCCTCCGCCATGGCCAGTCCGGCGGAGTCCGTCACCTCCGGCCGCTTGTCGGCCTCGGCGAAGACCCTGCGGAAGCCCACGACACGGCCGTCGGTGGCGAAGTCCACCCGCGCCTCGTGAGGATCCTGGGGCAGGAACGCGCGCACGCTCCAGACGTAGAGCGCCACGTCCCTTCCCCGGGCCAGCGCCTCGAGGCTGTCCCGCCCGCCTCCGGCGAGATCCACGTACGTCTGGAGGCGGTCGTTGGCCTCGAACCGGACGGCCCTGCGCGCCCCTGCCGGCGCCAGCTCGTGCACGCGGAAGAACGAGTCGGCGCGCGCCAGCGCGGCCTGGCGCGTGAGCCGCTGCCCCAGCGTGAGGAGGGGCATGGCCCTGGGGAAGAGCCACAGCGCGGCACCCGCCGCCACCACCCCCACCACCCCCAGCCAGAGGCCGGGATGGCGCAGCCGCGCGGGGCCGCTCACCGCACCCCCACGGAACCGCTCACCGGATCACTCCAGGCGCCGCCCATGCGAGCATGATCGGGCCGGCGGCCCCGGGGGCGCAAGCGGGTACGGGGGCCGTCCTCCCCGCGGTGCGCACGCCCCGGCGTCGCCGGGGCTTCTCCGGGCACGGCCGGGCGGCCCCCACCTCGAGGCCGGACGCTCACACCCGCGACGACGGGCACAGATGCGACACGGCGCACGCCTCGCAGCGCGGCTTGCGCGCATCGCAGACCCGGCGGCCGTGCCAGATGAGCAGATGCGAGAGCATGGTCCAGCGCTCCCGGGGAAAGAGATCCATGAGGTCCCGCTCGATCTTCTCCGGAGTGCGCTCCGCCGTGAACGCCAGCAGCGTGGACAGGCGCTTCACGTGGGTGTCCACCACCACGCCCTCGTCCACCCCGAAGGCATTTCCCAGGATGACGTTGGCCGTCTTGCGTCCTACGCCCGGCAGGACGGAGAGCTCCGCCATGGTTCCCGGGACCTCGCCGTCGTGCTCCTCCACCACCCCGCGGGCGAAGCCGATGATGTTCTTCGCTTTGTTCCGGAAGAAGCCCGTGGAGCGGATGATCTCCTCCACGTCCTCTTGGCGTGCCGCGGCCAGCGCGCGGGCGTCGGGATAGCGGCGGAACAGCCCCGGGGTCACCATGTTCACGCGCTCGTCGGTGGTCTGCGCCGACAGGATGGTGGCCACGGCGAGCTGGAAGGGGTCCACGAAGTCGAGCTCGCAGTGGGCCTTTGGGTACTCTTCGGCCAGCAGCTCGTAGACCTCGGCCGCGCGCGCGGTACGGGCCTTCTTCGACTCCCTGGGCATGACGTCAGATCCTCTCGTAGGGGAGCGTGGAAGGGGTGGGCTCCGAGGGGTCGGGGCGGGCGGGCCCATCCACCGGCGTGCCGGGCTCGGCCCGCACGTGCGCGAAGAGCCGGGCCACCAGCTTCAGCACCTCGCCGGCGGCCACGAAGGAATACAGCTCCTCCAGCTCGCCTCCGGGAAGCGTCGTGGCGAAGTCGGGGCCCCGGGAGCGGATGGGGGTGTCGAGCCAGTCCGCCGCGTCGGCCCACGGAGCCTCGGGAACGGGTACCACCGCCAGCCCGGGGCGGTCGTCGCGGAGGCCCGCGGTCAGCAGCACGTGCAGCATGTCGGCCTCGCCGAGGCACCAGAAGAACCCGTCCACGGCCTCGGCGGGCTCGTCGGGCGAGGGCCGGATCCAGAAGAGGTTCCGGGGGAGCTGCGCGTAGCCGGCGCGAGCCGGGACCTCGAGCACGCCGTTCCCGGAAGCCTGGTCGGCCGGGTCGCCTCCTACTCCCTCGCCCTCCACCAGCGCCCGCGCCGTCTCCTCGCTCACCAGGAGCGGCCTGGCCCCGCTCCGCGCGAAATGGAAGGCGTGGTAGAGGAGGAGCGCGTAGTCGTACGTCGCCTGGGGTCCCACGCGCTCGGTGCCCCCCGGCTGGATCCGGCGCAGGAACGAGCCCACGGCTTCCAGCGTCACGAAGGCACGTCGGTCCACCGGATCCACCCCGGCGCCCTCGGCCGCCGAGGCCACGACGGACGTGAACTCCGCCGCCGCGTCGGCGTCGGGAAACGCCAGCTCGAAGGGGGTACGCCGGAGAAACGCATCGTGGAGGGCCATGGGACGTTGAACCTAACAGCCCGACGGGGTCGAAAGCGCGCCGCGCGGGATCACCCGGCGCCGTCCTCCACCCGCTCGGCTTCGGCCTCGCTCTCCATCACCACCGGCCGATAGGTCCCGAAGAGCCGCTTGGCATCCCCCCACCAGCTCCGCTTCCGCACCAGCACCAGCTCCAGCGACTCCTGGTCGCCTTCCACGCCGTCGACCCACACGAAGTGGACGTCGCCCAGCTCCTCCGGCTTCGTCACCCGGTAGCGCACCCCGTACCACGTCAGCTCCAGCGACGGGGCCGCGTCGAAGTCCTCCGCACTCCACGGCTGCTCCACGTAGTAGCTCCCCTCCACCTTGAAGACTCCCCCGCCCAGCTCCTCGCCGCGCTGCCAGTACCAGGGGTCGAAGTCCTGGCCTTCGTCGCGCTTGAACGTCTCGTCCAGGGCGTAGTCCACCCCTTCCAGGGCGTCCTGCCGGGCCAGCGACTCCAGGTGGTGGCGCAGCTCGTGGGTGAGGGTCTCCCACAGCTCGCCCTCCCAGTCGAAGTCCGGGTCCTGGCGGGCGAGGCTCCGGAAGGATCCCCAGAACAGGACCACCACGGAGCGCGTCGTTTCGGGACCGCCGTAGTCCGAGGCGTACGACTCGGTGTCGCAGTGACCCATGGTGTAGATGTCGGGAAGCGTCGGATGGGGCACGGCTTCCCGACTGACGACGACGCCGTCCACGCCCTCCTTGAACTCGTCGGGGATGGCGTCGTAGGCCTCGGTGGCCGCTCGCTGGAACTCCTTGAACTTCACCGAAGTCCACCGTGCGATGGTCGGCGTCGTTTCGGTACGTGCCGGCGGCTATGGCGCGGCCCGTGCGCGGGGGAGGCGCCGTTCCCTCCCCCTCCGCTCCCCGCTCCCCGCCCTTTCGTCAGTCCTCCTGCGGCTGCCCCACGCCTTCCTTCAGGTGGCGCGCCATCCAGCCGTTGGCCAGCACCAACACCACGAGGACCGCACCCCACTGGATGAGCACCGTGCCCACGTTGCCGGGGGAGAAGAGCGTCCACGTGGCCTTCGCGTTGGCGCCCCGGGCGCTCCACAGCCACCACACCATGAGGACGACGGACTCCACCACGATGAAGCGCATCACCCAGTCCCACCACGCGCCGATGCGCAGGTCGGAGCCGGCGTGGTTGATGTACGTCTCCCGCCACTTCTTCACTCCCGACCTGAGCACTGCGAAGGCGAAGAAGAACCCGGAGAGCATGAGGCCGACCCCCCAGACCCAGTCCTGGTTGTGGAAGAAGTCGATGTTCAGAGCCGACGGGATCCCGAAGAGCACGCCCGCCGTGCCCACCAGGGCGATGGCGCGGCCCCGGGTCATGCCCAGGTCCATGAGGACCCGGGCCGCGAGCTCGATCATGGACACGAGGCTCGTCCACGCGGCGAAGAGCAGCGCCAGGAAGAAGAGCGCCATGAAGAGCCGCCCCGCCGGGATGTGCGCGAACAGCTGCGGGATCCAGATGAACGTGAGGCCTTCGTTGCCGGCGCCCACGATCTGGCTCGCGGCCCCGGGCATGACGGAGAACACCGTGCACAGCACCATGATGCCCGCCAGCAGGGAGATGGAGTTGTTGCCGAAGCCGATGACGAAGGCGTTCAGCGACGTGTCCTCCTTGCGGCGCATGTAGATGGCGTACGTCGTGACGAGGCCCCACCCCGCCCCGGTGTCCCAGGCGTTCTGCGTCAGGGCCTGGAGCCAGATCCGGTAGTCGCCGAGCTGCTTCAGGTGCGGCGTGAACAGGAACGCCAGCCCCTTCTCCGCCCCCGGCAGCATGACGGCCCGGACGGCGAGAACCACGACGAGCACGATGAGGCTCGGCATGAGGATCTTGGCGGCGGTCTCGATCCCCCTCACGCCCTTCGAGACTACGAAGATGCCCAGCGCCATGGCGCACACATGGGTGATGAGCGCCTGCGGGTGGGAGTTGAAGCTGTTCCAGAACGCTTCGGGGACCTTCCCCGGGATCTCGCCGGTGAGGCTGGCCACGAAGAAGCGGATGGTCCAGCCCATGACCACCGAGTAGTAGAACATGATGGCGGTGGCCACGAAGGCGACCCACGCGCCCATCCACGCGAACTTCGGCCCCAGCGTCTTGATGAAGGCGCCGACGGGCCCGTAGCGCGTCCCCTTGCCGATGGCGAACTCGACGATGAGCAGGGGGACCGACCACGCCATGAGGAACACGGCCCACGCCACCAGGAACGACCCCCCACCGTTGGTGGCGGCGATGCGCGGGAATCGCCAGATGTTGCCGGTGCCCACGGCCATTCCGAGCATGGCCAGGAGCATCCCCCACCGTGAGCTGAAGACCTCGGACTTACTGGTGCTGGAGGACAAGACGCTCTCCCCGTGGTCTGGACGCTGAAAAAGCCCCGCCCCCGGAGGCGGGCTCCGGAGGCGGGGGAGAGTATACGGAGGTGTGGCCGAGGAGGCTACGCCGCCTCCACCTCCGATGTGCAGAACGGGCACCGCGTCGCCTTCAGCGGAATCGACGACGTGCAGAACGGGCAGTCCCTCGTGTCGGGCGGCGGTGGCGGCGCCGCCTCCTCCTTCCGCTTCAGCTGGTTGATGCCGCGCACCAGCAGGAACACCGCGAACGCCACGATGGCGAAGCTCACCACGGCGTTGATGAACACGCCGACGCTGAGGGTGACGGCCCCCGCCTCCTTGGCCGCCGCCAGCGTCTCGTAGGGGCCGCCCGGCGTTCCGCCCCGGAGCACGACGAAGATGTTCTGGAAGTCGACGTTGCCCACCAGCATGCCCAGGGGCGGCATCAGCACGCCGTCGACGAAGCTCTTCACCACCGTGCCGAAGGCGCCCCCGATGATGATGCCCACCGCCATGTCCACGACGCTGCCCCGAACCGCGAACTCCTTGAACTCCTTGACGAGACCCATGCGTGCCTCCTGGGGAAGGTTCATTCGCCCCTTCTCAGCGCCCCGCCATGCGCTCCCGCAGCCACCCCACCACCTTGTCCGTCGCCACCCGCACCTGCTCCAGTGAGTCCCGGTCGCGGATGGTGACCGTATCGTCCTCGTTGGTCTGCCCGTCCACCGTGATGCACCACGGTGTGCCCGCCTCGTCCTGGCGGCGATAGCGTCGTCCGATGGAGCCCGCCGCATCATAGAACGACGGAACCGAGGCCTTGCGCAAACCCTCGTGCAGCTTGGTGGCGATCTCCGGCAGCCCGTCCTTCTTCACCAGCGGGAAGACCGCCGCCTTCAGCGGGGCCAGCCTCGGGTCGAGGGACAGGACCACCCGCTCCTCCCCCTCCACCACCTCCTCGCGATACGCGTCGGTCAGCACCACCAGCAGCGTGCGATCCACCCCCATCGACGTCTCGATGACGTAGGGGACGTAGCGCTCGTTGGTGGCGGCGTCGATGTACTCGAGCCTCTTTCCCGAGTGCTCCTGGTGCCGGGAGAGATCGAAGTCCGTACGGTTGTGGATACCCTCGAACTCCTTCCACCCGAAGGGAAACTCGTACTCGATGTCGAAGGCGAGCTTGGCGTAATGGGCCAGCTCCTCCTCGGTGTGTTGATGGAAGCGCAGCTTCTCGGCCTTGATGCCCAGCCCCGCGTGCCACGCCATGCGATCGGCCTTCCACCGCTCGAACCACTCGTCGTCGGTGCCGGGCTTCACGAAGAACTGCATCTCCGCCTGCTCGAACTCGCGGGTGCGGAAGATGAAGTTCCCCGGCGTGATCTCGTTCCTGAACGCCTTGCCGATCTGGGCGATGCCGAAGGGCACCTTCTGGCGCGCCGTCCCCTGGATGTTCAGGAAGTTGACGTAGATCCCCTGTGCCGTCTCCGGCCGCAGGTAGATGGCGGCGGCATCCTCCTCCACCGGCCCCATGAACGTCTTGAACATGAGGTTGAACATACGGGGGGTACCGAACGCGTTCCGGGTTCCGCACGTGGGGCACTGGCCGCCCTCGACCTCGGGCAGGTCCGCCCGGAAGCGCCGGTGGCAGCTCGAGCACTCCACCAACGGGTCGGTGAAGCCCTCCACGTGCCCCGACGCCTCCCAGACACCGGGGTGCATGAGGATGGCGGCGTCGAGCCCCTCGATATCGTCCCTCTGGTGGACCATGGCGCTCCACCAGAGGGCCTTGAGGTTGTTCTTGAGCTCGACGCCCAGGGGCCCGTAGTCCCACACCGAGCCCGTGCCGCCGTAGATCTCCGAAGACTGGAAGACGTAGCCGCGCCGCTTGGTGAGCGACACGAGCTTGTCCATGAGGTCGCCGCTAGCCATGCATCCCTTGCCCTGCGGGGAGTTTTTCCCTTGACTGAGAAGGCGCGAAAATTACCCGGGGCCGGGGACGGGGACAACGCCCACGGCGCTCCGTGCCACCGAACCCTCCGCGCCGGAAACGGGTACCACGGCCGGACATCATTCATGAGCCCGGGCCCGGGGACGGCCCCGAGCCAGACTGCGAGCCAAGGCATGCTGAACTTCACCGAGCGCGCGCGCGATGTCGTGCGCTCTTTCCTGGATCAGGGCGCGGACGAGCTGGACGCGCTGCGCGTTTCCGTGGTGCCCGGAAGCCCCGTGGCGCCCCGCTTCGAGCTCACGCTGGTGGGCCTCGCCGAGCGGCACGAGGACGAGCGCGAGATCGACGGTCCCGGCTTCCCGATCCTCGTCAAGGAAGCCGACGCGTCCCGTCTCGAGGGCGCGACGGTGGACTTCGTCGAGCGGGTCAACGAGAGCGGGTTCGAGGTGCGCCCCGTACCCGGCGCGTTCAACGGCAACGGAACGCGCCCGGCGGCCGCCGCCCCCACCGGCGTCATCGCGGAGCGGGTCAAACAGGTGCTGGACGACCAGGTCAACCCCGCCATCGCGTCGCACGGGGGCATGATCTCCCTCGTCGACGTGAAGGACACCGAGGTCTACGTGGAGATGAGCGGAGGGTGCCAGGGATGCGCGCTGTCGCGCATGACCCTCCGGCAGGGCGTGGAGCGGATGCTCAAGCAGGCGATCCCCGAGCTCACCGCCGTCCACGACGTGACGGACCACGCCTCCGGAGCCAGCCCGTACTTCCAGAACCAGTGAGTCGACCGGGGCCGTGCGGCGGGGATCTCCTCTGGTCCTCCTGACGGCCGTGGCGCTGGCCGGGGCGGGGCTCGCGGCGCCGAGCGCACGAGCCACGGCCCAGGCGTGCGCCCGCCCGTGCGTCGGCCCGAAGCGTGGCGCCATCCTCGCCGCTGGGGGAGGGGACCTCGGTCCTGCCATCTACGAGGATTTCCTCAGGTTGGCCGGAGGCCCGAACGCGCACATCGTGCTCATCCCGACGGCGGGCGCCGAGGACGGATCCCACGACGCCTGGACGGCCCTGGACGCGTTGCGCGAGGCCGGCGCGGAGCGCATCGAGGTGGTCCATACGCGCAACCGGAGGATCGCCGACCTGCCGGGCTTCGTCGCACCCCTCCGGGAGGCTACGGGGGTGTGGATCTCCGGCGGGCGGCAGTGGCGTCTGGTGGACGTGTACCTGAACACGCTGACCCAGAAGGAGCTCCAGAGGGTGCTCGACCGGGGAGGCATCATCGCCGGGAACTCCGCCGGCGCCTCGGCTCTGGCCTCGTTCCTCCTGCGCGGCTCGCCGACGGGCAACGGCGTGGTGGTGGATCCCGACCACGATACGGGATTCGGGTTCCTGCGCGGGGTCGCCATCGACCAGCACCTGAGCCAGCGGGGGCGCGAGCAGGACCTCATCAAGGTGCTTCAGGACCACCCCGAGCTCCTGGGCATCGGTGTCGACGAAGGCACCGCACTGCTCATCACGGGCGACCAGGCCACGGTGATCGGGCGCGGCCGCGTCGCCATCTACGACCACACCGACCCCCTCACCCTCATCCCCCTTCGCTACCTGGGCCCCGGGGACGTCTACGACCTGGGAGCACGGCAGGTGCTGCTGGACCAGGCCGGCAGCGTCGGCGATGGAGGGTGAGGACGGACCGCGCCGGCAGCCCGTACGAGTGCGCCCCTCTCCACGACCGGCACCCAGCGACGGCGACGGTACCCGAGCTCAGTAGTAGATGACGCTGTTGCTGCCACCAAACCGCGGGTTCACCACGTTGTTGAAGATGGACCCGAAGCGGTACTCGAGGCCCACCGATGCGTTGTAGGTGAACGTGGTGTAGAGGCGCCGCAGATGGAGCAGGATCTGCTCGTCGGTGACCCCGTTCGCCGATAGATAGATCTGGTCGTGGACCCACGTGTAGTACGCGAACGCCCTAATGGAGAGGCCCTTGAAGATCCGGACCTTCAGGTTTCCATCGAGACTCACGTGGTACAGGCTCGTCTGCGGCACCAGGTGGGCCCAGGTCAAAGACGTCGACCACTGCCCCCACTGCTGGATCAGCTTGAGGGTGCCGCTCAGTGACCCCTGCAACCGGGTTTCGGCGTCCTTCTCGTAGATCGTACGCTGCTTGTACCTCCAGTGACGCGGCCCCAACACGTACTGGAAGGCCAGGGAGCGACGGCTCGACTGCGCGTACGGGAAGACGTCGTACTCCACGCCCGGTTGGAACGCCCAGACCAGGCTCTCGTTGTACGAGTCCGACGCGCCGACGCCGGTCCTGGCACCGACGGCCCACTGGCCGCCGACGCTGCGCACTGCCGAGGCGTCCACCTCCCAGCTGGGTTGGGACTCGCTGTAGGTGGTGTCGGTGAGGATGTACT
>JAJDNC010000021.1 GCA_022340865.1 Gemmatimonadota bacterium | reverse complement strand
CGACGCGATCTCGTAGTTGCGCAGAGCGTAGAGATGCTGCAGGCGCGTGGCCGCCGCGGCGATGTCCTGGTCGGAGTAGCGCGGTCCGCATGCGGCGACGAACATGAGGGGGACCAGCGCGAGGAGGACGGCCGAGCGACGTGACCGTGAGGAGAGCATGAGGCCTCCTTGCTGCGAGAAGAAGCGCAGGATGTACGGAGTGGGCAGCAGAGAGGGGCGGTTACGACTATAAGGCTAATAGGGCCGCTTGGCGAGTTGCGGGGCAAGCTGCGCCGGATGTCCGGCACGGTGGGGGCGGCGCTCTGCGTCGCCGTCCTGGGCGCGTGGGGTGGGACGGACGCCTCGGTTCTCGCGGGACAGTCGGCATTGGTTGCCCGTCCGGTGCCGGGAGCCGAACCGGCACGCCCGGCGCAGCTCGCGCGGGACGCCGCCGCCCGCCGCCCCACCCTCACCTTCGCGGACTCTGCGCGCCAGGCGACGCTGGGGCGCGCGTACGAGCTCGCCCTGCACGACCTGCTGGACATCAACACGGTGACGTACGATGCCGCCGCCTACGACTCCACCGGCTTCCTGTCCGATCCCCCGGGGACCTTCGTCCGGGCGGGGGGCGGATACCACCAGCCCTGGACCCGCGACGCCTCGGTGAACACGTGGAATGCGGCCAGCCTGCTGGAGCCGGCGGCGGCGAGGAACACCCTGTGGGCGGTGGTGAGGCAGCGCCCCGACGGGGGCCTGATCGTGCAGCAGGACAAGGAGTGGTGGGATCAGTGCGTCTGGGTCGTGAGCGCGTGGAACCACTATCTCGTCACCGGCGACCTGGCGTTCCTGGCGGACGCGTACGGGACCGCCGTCAACACGCTGGCTATCCGCCGTGTCGCGAACTACAACGCGAGGTACGGCCTGTTCGAGGGCCCGGCGTTCTTCAACGACGGCATCGCCGGCTATCCCGCGCCGCCGGCCACCGACTCCGAGACCAGCTCCTTCGTTCTGGACTACCCGGGCACGGCGACGCAGATGACGCTCAGCACCAACGAGCTCTACTACGAGGCGTACCGCCGAGCTGCGCTCATGGCACGTGAGCTCGGCCGGCCGGCCACCGAGGCCGTGCGCCTGACCCGGGCGGCCGACTCGCTGAAGGCGGCGATCAACCGGCACCTCTGGATCCCGTCGAAGGGCCTGTACGGGTACTTCATCCACGACGGCGACGGGGCGCCGCCGGGCACCCTCGACCCCTCCCAGGAGGGCGCCGGCGAGGCGTTCGCCGTCCTCTTCCACGTCGCCGACTCCGTGCGTACGCGCTCCATCCTCGAGCACGTGCACGAGGAGCCCTGGGGCATTCCCGACGTGTGGCCGCACTTCGCCCGCTACGACGCCGACCACCCGGGCCGCCACAACGTCGTGGTGTGGCCCATGGTGCAGGGCTTCTGGGCGGACGCCGCCGCCGAGGCGGGCGACGCGGCCGTGTTCGGGCGGGAGGTCTCCCTCCTGGCGGCGCTGGCCACCGGCGGCGGCGAGGGAGCCGCGGCTACGGGCGCGGCCAACGACCGGAGCGCAACGGGCAAGGGCAGCGCGGAGCACACGCGCACCCACGAGGCCGCCGGCGACTTCCGGGAGATCTACAACGCGCGCACCGGCGCGCCCGACGGCGGCTGGCAGACGGGCCACCACTGGGCTTCGGAGAAGGACCAGACGTGGTCCGCCACCGCGTACCTGCGCATGATCTACCGCGGGCTGTTCGGCATGCGCTTCACCACCGGAGGCCTCGACTTCCGGCCGCTCCTGCCGGCGGGCTGGGGGGACGCGACGCTCACCGGCGTGCCGTACCGCGCCATGACGCTGGTCGTCGCGGTCCGGGGGGCGGGAGGGAGGATCGCACGGTGCACCGTGGACGGCGTGGCGAAGACGACGTGCGGGGTGCCGGCGACGCTGCGGGGCGAGCACCGCGTAGCCATCACGCTGACGGGAGGGTGAGGCGCTCTCCCGCTCGATTGCGCCGACTCTCGGGACCCGGTTAGTCTGGCGAGACCGTCGCCCCCCCGACCCAATGGGGCGGGGATAGGGACGCAGGAGCACCCCCACTCCCCTGGCCGCTCTACACGATGACCTCTCGCCGCGACTTCCTCACCCGGAGCGCCGCCCTCGGCCTGGGCGCCGCCGTCTCCCCTTCCTGGCTCGAGCGCGTCCTGACCTGGGAGGAGCTGGCCCGCTCCGGCGGGAGCTCTCTTCCCGCCTCCGCCTCGCTGGACGCCAACGACCTCACCCTGGGCAACGGCGCCATCAACGGGGTGTGGCAGGTGGCCGACGGACGGCTGAGGGCCGTGCGCGTCGAGGACCTGGTGAACCACCGCACGTTCACGCCGCCGCCGGCGGTGTTCACGCTCACGCTGGACGACGGCAGCGTGATCCCCGCCAACGCCATGACCGTCCTCGGCACGCCCAGGGTGGAAGCGCTGAGCCCGGACGCCGGGGCGGCGCGCTTCGCCGAGCGCGTGGGGGGACGGCAGGTCACCGTGCTGCTGCGCGACGCGTCGGGCCGACTCGAGATCACGTGGCGCGGCGTCCTCAGGGACGGCTCCCGCTATCTGCGGCAGGAGGTCACGCTGCATGCGCTGGACACCCCGGTCCCGGTGAGCCGGATCTCCCTCGTGGACCTGCACGCGCCGGGCGCCACGGTGCGCGGCACCGTGAAGGGGAGCCCCGTCGTGTTCGGGGACTGGTACGTCGGCTTCGAGCACCCGCTCTCGTCGAGCGCGGTGGAGGACGGCCAGGTGACGTGCGCGCTCCCGCGCACGCTCCCGGTGAGGCCCGACGCGCCGGTGACGGTGTCGTCGGTGATGGGCGCGGTGCGCTCCGGGCAGCTCCGCCGCGACTTCCTCGAGTACGTCGAGCGCGAGCGCGCCCATCCGTACCGGACGTTCCTGCACTACAACTCCTGGTACGACCTGGGCTACTTCAACAAGTACACGGAGCCCGAGGCCCTGAAGGTCATCGACGCCTTCGGCGAGGAGCTGGTCCGCAAGCGGGGCGTGGTGATGTCGTCGTACCTGTTCGACGACGGCTGGGACGACCCGAAGACGCTCTGGGGGTTCGGTCCCGGCTTCCCCGACGGCTTCACCAAGGTGCGCGCCGAGGCCGAGGAGTACGGCGCCGAGCCGGGGGTGTGGCTGTCGCCCTGGGGCGGGTACGGCCAGCCCAGGCAGGAGCGGCTGAAGTACGGCGAGGCGCAGGGCTTCGAGACCATCCACGGCGGGTTCGCCCTCTCCGGCCCGAAGTACTACGAGCGCTTCCACGACACCTGCGTGGAGTTCATCGAGAAGTACGGCGTCAACCAGTTCAAGATCGACGGCACCGGCAACGCGTCGACGGTGATCCCGGGGAGCCGCTTCGACTCGGACTTCGACGCGGCCATCGCCCTCATCGACGACCTGCGCCGCATCAAGCCCGACCTGTACGTGAACCTCACCACGGGCACGTACCCGTCGCCCTTCTGGCTCCGCTATGCCGACTCCACGTGGCGGGGCGGGTACGACCACTCCTTCGCCGGCGTGGGCACGTGGCGCCAGCAGTGGATGACGTACCGCGACGCCGCCACGTACGAGCACGTCGTGAAGCGGGGCCCGCTCTATCCGCTGAACTCCCTCATGCTCCACGGGCTCATCTACGCCCGCTACGCCAACCACCTGAAGGACGATCCCGGGAACGACTTCGACTCGGAGATCCGCGTCTACTTCGGCAACGGCACGCAGCTCCAGGAGATGTACGTCACGCCGTCGAACCTCACCGCGGACAACTGGGACACCCTGGCCGAGAGCGCGAAGTGGTCGCGTGCCAACGCGCACATCCTGCGCGATACCCACTGGGTGGGCGGTGACCCCGCCGGCTTCGACCCCTACGGCTGGGCGGCCTGGACGCCGGAGAAGGCCACGCTCACGCTGCGCAACCCCAGCGATCAGCGTGGGTTCATCGCCGTGGACGCGCAGGAGGCGTTCGAGCTCCCCGAGGGGGCCACGGGACGCTTCTCCGTGAGAAGTCCCTGGAAGGCCGACGCCGACGAGCCGCCCTTCGAGATGCGCGCGGGCGCGCCGCACGTCTTCGAGCTCGCGCCGTTCCAGGTGCTGAACCTCGAGGCGACGCCGGTGGGGTCGGCCGCAGGAAAGCGGTGACCACCGGGCGCTCGCTCAGTTCATGCTGGGGTCGTACGGCAGGCGCGACAGCTGCCTGTACTCGGGTCCCTTGCGCTCCAGCACCCGGCTCCAGAGGAGATCCGGGGCGTCGGTGAAGACGTCGTCCTCTACGGCCGGGTCGAGGATCCACGACTCCTGCTCCATCTCCATCTCGAGCTGTCCCGGCCCCCACCCCGAGTAGCCGGCGAACACCCGCGCCCTGAGGATGTCCGGCCGCACCTCCGCCGAGACGTCGCCGATGAGGAAGCCCACGGAGCCGAAGACGGGGATGTCGGCCAGCTCTGGACGCGAGAGCTCGGCCAGAAGCACGGCGTGGGTCGGTTGTACCGGCCCGCCCTGGAAGAGCGGATCGTCGGGCTCCACCAGAGGGAGCAGGGCCGGAACCGCCTCCGCCACCGTGACGTCCAGGGGGTGGTTCAGAACGACGCCCAGCGCGCCCTCGGTGTTGTGCTCCCCGACCAGCACCACCGTGTGGCGGAAGTTCGGATCGTAGAGCCTCCCGCTGGAGATGAGCAGACGGCCCCGTAGGCTCTCCATGGCTTTCCCCCGGTTGCACGCTTCCGCAAGCTAACGCGGCTCCGCGCCCGCCCGCCATCCATCTTCGACGTGCGCGCCCGGGTCGCGCGTTGCCCTCGTCCGAGCAGTGTATCATGACCTTTCGGCTCGCGGCATGCTCGCGCCGGCGCACGGGCACCGCCCATATTGCGGGGCCATGTCCGACCTGCCTGCCCGCCTCGAGTCCGCTCTCGGCGCGCGCTACCGTATCCAGCGCGAGCTCGGACGCGGCGGCATGTCCACGGTGTACCTCGCCGAGGACACGAAGCACGGTCGCCCGGTGGCGGTCAAGGTGCTGACGCCGGAGCTGGCGCAGTCCATCGGCTCCGAGCGCTTCCTCCGCGAGATCGAGGTCGCGGCGAAGCTCTCGCACCCCAACATCCTGCCGCTCTTCGACTCCGGGGACGCCGACGGGCTCCTCTACTACGTCATGCCCTACGTCGAGGGGCCGAGCCTGCGCGACCGGATCGGCCACGAGCGCCATCTGGCGCTGGCCGAGGCGGTGGGGATCGTCGGTGGCGTCGCCGCCGCGCTGAGCTATGCGCATGGCCAGGGCCTCGTGCATCGGGACATCAAGCCGGAGAACATCCTCCTCGTCGGCGGACAGGCGGTGGTGGCGGACTTCGGGATCGCCCGGGCCATCGACGTCGCCGGCACCGACCGCCTCACGGCGACGGGGCTGGCCGTCGGCACGCCTGCGTACATGAGTCCCGAGCAGGCGGACGCCCGGGGCACCCTCGACGCGCGCGCCGACGTCTACAGCCTGGGCTGCGTGGCGTACGAGATGCTGGCCGGGGAGCCGCCGTTCTCGGGCTCGAGCCCGCTCGCGGTGATGGCACGGCACGCCGTCGATCCGGTTCCCTCACTCCGCACCCTGCGATCCACGATTCCGCCGGGGGTGGAGCGCGCCATCGAGCGGGCGCTGGCGAAGGTGCCTGCAGACCGGTACGAGACCGCCGAGGAGTTCGCGGATGCCCTGGCGGGTGCCAGCACGGCGGAGGCGGTGGCGAGAGAGGGGCGGCGCGCCCGGGGCATGCGGTGGCTCGGGATCGCGGCCACGGGGGCGGCCGTGCTTCTCCTGGGCGCCGGCGGATGGTGGGTGGCGCACGTGCACGGCCGAAGCGGCATACGTCGGTTCGCCGTGCTCCCGTTCGTGGACGCGGCGAACGACTCGGCCCACCGGTACGTCCTCGACGGCGTGCAGGACGCGCTCATATCGGATCTGGCCCGGGACGGCCTGGGCGTGATCGCACGCACGTCGGTGATGCAGTACAGGAACACCGACGAGCCCGTGCGGTCCATCGCCCGGGAGCTCAACGTCGACGCGGTGGTAGAGGCGTCCGTCACGCGCACGGCGGACAGCGTGTCCCTCGAGGCCGGGTTGGTGGACGCCCACACGGAGCAGTACCTGTGGTCCCACGCCTACAGCGTCCCCCTGGCCGAGATCCCGTCCCTGGCCCGAACGGTGTCGGGGGACATCGCGCGCGCTCTCCGTCCCGGACGCTCCGTCCCCGAGCCGGTGGGGAAGGGTGGATCGCGCGCGATCGATCCGGACGCGTACGACGCGTACCTGCACGGGATGAGCTACCTGCACAGGCCGACGCCGCAGGATCTGCGAACGGCGCGGGACTACTTCGAGCGGGCCATTGCGAGAGACTCGACGTACGCGCCGGCGTGGGCGGGCCTGAGCGAGGTGTGGACGGTGGGTCGGCAGCGAGGCTACTACACGCCCCAGCAGGCGACGCCACCCTCGGAGGAGGCCGCCTACAAGGCGCTGGCTCTGGACAGCACCCTCGCCGAGCCGCACTACGCGCTGGCGGAGGCCAAGGTCTACGGCGAGTGGGACTGGGCGGGAGGCGAGCGGGAGTTCCGCCGGGCCGTCGCCCTCGAGCCCGACTACGCGACGGCGCGCGCGTTCTACGCGCACCTCCTCTGCATCCTCGGCCGCCCGCAGGAGGCGATGCGGCAGATGGAGCGCGCGCGGGAGCTGGACCCGTTGGATCCCCTTCTGGCGTGGATCGAGGGCGGCGTCCTCACCATGACGGGCCGCTACGACGACGCCATCGGGCTCTATCGCGCGGCCCTCCAGCGCTCCCCCGACGAGCCGGGGGCGCTGTGGCTCCTCTGGCTCACCCTGCATCAGGCCGGGCGCCACGACGAGGCCTATCCGGCCGTCCTGAAGTGGGCCGTTGCCACCGGGGACTCGGGGGTCGCGCACGCCCTGAAGAGCGGTCGTCGCCAGGCGGGATACGCGGGGGCGATGCGGGCCGCCGCCGACTACGAGGCCGCGCGCTCCCGGACCACCTTCATCGATGCCTGGACCATCGCGATCTGGTACGCCACCGCCGGCGAGAACGACAAGGCCCTGGACTGGCTCGAGCGGGCGTACGACGAACGCGATCCCACCATGCCGTACCTCGGCGTGCATCCGTCCTTCGCCGCGCTCCACGGCGACCCGCGCTTCCAGGCGCTCGTGCGGCGGATGAAGCTGCCGGTGCCCGGGACGCGTCGGTGACGCGGGGGACGCTGCGGCGCGGCCGCGCCCGGCAATCCAGCCCCCGGTCTAGCCGCTGACCTCGGAAATCTCCCTCAGCGACAGCCGGTCCCAGGGTCCCACCCACTCGCACGGCCGCCCCTTGGTCCGGAAGGACGTCAGGTCCTGCGCCACCGAGAGGCTCACGTAGATGTTGATCCCCTTGAGGGTATCCACTCCCGGCGGCCCGAACGTGTGCCGGCAGAGCGTCGCGGCACCGGGTGCCAGATGGATGGGGACCCGACGGCCGTCCACCTCCAGGTTGTCGTGGCGGGTGCCGTCCCGATCCAGCACGAAGTGGGTCGTACGCCACCGCTGCACCATGTCCACGTCGATGCGCCCGTAGTTGCGCGCGATGAGCCCCATGAACGTCCAGAAGCGCATGCCGGAGGAGTTCAGACCGAAGTGCGTGGGATGCTGCTCGGCGTTGCCGTGCTGGCGCATGGGGTGCGCGGGATCGTGGACGTTGTCCTCGTCGTAGCTGTCCTTCGCCTCCACGTTGTTGGTGGAGGCGATGTAGTGGCCGTTCTTCTCGTTCATGTCGCCGGGCCGGCGCACGGCGTAGCGCGCGCGACCCTCCTGGTCCGCCGGGATGCTCTCCACGACGTACGCCTGGCCGGCGTCGCTGACCACCCAGTTGGCGCCGAAGGTGCACTTGCCGACGACGATCTTGCGCCCCGACCTGGCGCGGTACTCCGGTCGGCCCACCGTGAGCAGCTCCACCGCGTGCCGCGCGTCGTCGGCGAACGCCGCGGCGTAGAAGTCTCCCACCTGCCAGTCCAGGCCCGGCCTGCGGTATCCCGAGAAGGGCTTCGACAGAGTCGGTCCGAGGACGCCCACCGAGCCCCCGGCGTACCCGCTCACCGTCACGCCCCGGTCGTTCTGGGCGTGCTCGCTGCCGATCTCGCCGGCCGAGTCGGTCACCGTGTAGCGATGGGCGCGGCGGTCGCTGGGGCTGGCGACGAACGTCACCAGATACTCCTGCGGGAAGAAGTGCTGGTCCTCGGAGCTCACGTGGATGGTCTTCCCGTCCCGGGTGGCCGGGCCGAGGATGACCGCCCCGCTGCAGGCGTGCACGGCGTCTTCGGGTGGGACGAGCCCCGGCGTGTCGGAGGCGGGCGGCTTGCCCATGAGCCCGAAGTAGCTGTTGATCATCAGGACCTTCTGGAAGTGCCCGTGCTGGTGGGCGAAGGCGGAGGCGGCCAGCTCCGTGGCCGCGCCGTCGGCGATGCCGTGCATCATCTCCAGCGCCTCGGGCACCAGGGCCTCGTAGTAGGCCTCCTCCTCGCGCAGGTAGGCCGCCATCACCTCCGGGGTGCCCTGGATGGGCAGCAGCTCCCGGTACCACCCCTCGTAGACCATCCGGATCAGGTCACCGGCCCGCTCGCCATACTGCTTTCCCATCTCCCGCCACGAGCCGCGCAGCTCCCCCAGATAGCGCGGATGGGGCTCGTACGCGGGATAGCCCTCGGCGACGTAGTAGTCGCCGAGACGTCGGCTGTGGCCGGTCCACTCGGGGGGATAGTGATGGTCCGCGGCCGGCCACCGAGGCGCGAGGTGCGCCGGAGAGGTCGACACCGCCGCTCCCCACGCTCCCAGCGCCTCCTTGGGTACCAGCGCGATGCCCGCTGCGGAGGCGGCGAGCTTCATCCACTCCCTACGGCTGAGTCCCGACGTCTCCGGGGGGTGGTCGGGGGTCTCGGTTGGGTGGGGAGTCTTCTCCGGCGGCCGGTCGGTCTTCATCGCGCTACGCTCCTGCTTCGATTCGTCCCCGGCATCATCTGGCTACCGCTGGTGCGGTGCAAGTGCGCGGCCGCGCGCACCCGGCGCCGCCGCGCCCAGCGTGGCCGACGCCCAGGCGAGGGCGAACGGGAAGAGCACCTCCACGGTCGCCAGGACCCATCCGGGCAGCTGCATCGTAGCCGCCAGCTTGCCGGCAAAGGAGATGACGGGCGCCCCCGGGACGGCGGGAAGGAGCACCAGCGCCGCCCATGCAATGGCAGCGGCGACGCCGGCGTGGAAGGCGACGCGTCTGCCGGCGGGGTTCATGAGTCCCCACACGGCCCCCACCGCCGGCACCGCCCACCACCCCAGGACGGACGTGCCGAGGGCGAAGGCGAGGGCCAGGAGGATCAGCCGCAACCAGGTTCGGCTCATCGTCCACCTCCCGCTGCGGGCTCGAGGGACAATGTGGCCCGCGTACGCGCGGCGGGCAGATCCGCTGCGCCCGCCGGGAAGAGCACTGGGCTGAGCTTCCCCGCCAGCCACTGCGGGATCCGGTCGGCGTACTCCGCGCTCGCCGGGTTGCCGCTCTGCCCTCCCGGATAGGTGTCCCACGCCTTCACGCCGGCGGGGTCGAGGTCCACGACCAGGCGCCAGCTCGGGCCGTACCCGTTGCCCGGCGCCGGATCGAGGGTGCCCTGGCCGCCGTCCGACACGAGGTTCAGCTCCGAGAAGCCCCGAAGGCCCAGCAGATGGCGGATGCTCACCCGCGCCACCCTGTCCCACGGCCATCCGCCGGTCGGAGCGGGGCCGAGCCGGCTCGTCAGGGTGTCGTAGGCGGCGGCGAGGGCTTCGTCGACGATGCGATCCCGTGTCTCGACGGTGTCCTTCGTGCGCCGGTCGTCCCACCACCGGTTCCGGGGCTGGTGGAGCAGCTCGAGCATGACCTCGTCCGTGGGCGTGGCCACGCGCTTGCCGGTGGAGTCGGCGAGCTCGTCCCACGTGAGGTTCCGGAGCTCGCGCATCGCCTCCTCGAAGAGGGCCGCCCCGCCGTTGTCGTGGGTGTAGAGGCCGTCCCACTGCCGGAGGATGCCCGCGGCGGCCTTCGCCGAGGCCGACGGGACGACGTCGTTCGAGGTCGACGAAGCAGCCGCTGCCGATGATGACGTCTTGTCGCTACCGCCACCCGACGCTTCGACTGGGGACATCGACGACGTGTCGTCACCCTCGTCCGACACACCCGCGGCGTGCAGGAAGAACGGCAGAAAGAGCCGCGCCCGCACGCTCCGCGGGTCGGTCTGGAAGCGCCGCATGTCGTCGGCGGTCACGGAGTCGTGGGCGCGCAGGATCTCGTTGATGTCCAGCGCCCGCCACGGCTCGAAGGCGTGCTCGTCCCCCAGATAGGCGAACTCCCGCGACGGATCCTCCGGCTGCTGGTTGGCCGAGGCCAGGAACCCCTGCGCCGGGTCGAAGGCCTGCGGGTACTCGCTCACCGGCCAGTAGCCCGACCAGTCGCTCTCACTCGTCGAGCCGTCGAAGATCTCGAGGCCGTTCGTTCCCTTCGGGCGGATGGGGAACCGGCCGGTGGAGCGGATGGCGATGGTCCCGTGCCGGTCGGCGACCACCATGTTCTGCGCCGGCGCGAAGAACCCGCGCGCCATGTCGTCCAGGAACTCCCGCGACGTCGTCGCGTGCGCGGCGTCGTAGAACGCCTCGATCTCGTGGGACGGCTCCAGGGCCGTCCACCGCATGGACACCCACGCGCCGAACCGGTGCATGAGCGGCCCGCGGTGCGTGTAGCGCACGGTATCGGTGGCCAGCACCTCCCCGTGCTTGCCGCGGTAGACCTCCACGCGCAGCGCCAGCGGCTTCCACCGGCCGTCCAGACGGTACCGCGTCGGGTGCTCGGGGCTGTCCACCGTCTCGCGATAGAAGTCCAGCACGTCGGCGCCCGTGTTCGTGAACCCCCACGCCAGGTCCCGGTTGAATCCCAGGATGATGCCCGGAGTGCCGGGGATGGTGACCCCGTACACGTCCAGCTTGCCGGGCACCACGAGCTGCGTCTCGTACCAGATGCTGGGCAGCGTGAGGTCGAGGTGGGGGTCGTTGGCCAGCAGCGCGTGCCCGTCGGCGCTGCGGGACGGCGCCACCGCCCAGTTGTTGCTGGCGAAGTGGGGGTCGGACTCGGCCGTGACGCCCGGGGGCCCCACGGACCGGAGCAGCGACGCCACCGTCTGTGCCGAGGTGTCGGGGCGCCCGGGAGGGGGGATGGGGCCGAAGAGGTACCAGGGGCTCGGACGCGGTGCCGGCTGGATGGGCTCCTGGATCACCGAGTTCAGCGGGAACAGCGCGTCGGCGGCGGAGTCCCCCACCTGGGCCCGGGCCGCGAAGCGCGCCGCTTCGTCCGGGATGTACGACAGCATCCACGCCATCCGACCGAAGAGGAGGATGGAGTCGATGGGCTTCCAGCGTTCCGGCCTGGCGTCCAGCAGCCGATACTCCACCGGCCACTCGGCGGGCTTCAGCCCGTCGACGTAGGCGTTCACGCCGTCGGCGAACGCATCCATCGCCTTCCAGGCCATGGACGTGGTGTCCATGGCGGCGAGGTTCGCCTCCGCCGCGCGGGTCAGGCCGAGGTCCCGCACCCGGCGGTCGACGGGAAGAGCCCTGGCGCCGATCCACTCGGTGAGTCGACCCGACGCGGCGTGGGTCTGCAGGTCCAGCTGGAAGAGCCGATCGCGGGCCACCACGTAACCCAGGGCGCGGTATGCGTCCGTCTCGGTCGTCGCGAAGATGTGCGGCACGCCGCGGTCGTCGTAGCGGACGTCCACGGGACCCTGGAGGCCGGGGATGGCCGCCGTCGCGACGCGCGGGAGCGCCGCGTGCGTCGCCGCGGCCCACGCGCCGTGCACCGGATCGAGGAGCTGTCCCAGGGGCGGAACCGCCGACCCGACGCCGCGCTGGCCGACCCAGAGGATGGCGACGAGCACGAGCCCGGCGGCCACGGGGCGGACGATCCGCATCGACATACGCTGGGCCTATGGGGTGTCGAGGGAGGGGGTGAAGCCTGGGTCGGGACACGCGACGGGCATGGACGGCCTACGCGATGGAGTGTGAGGGACGGTGTGTGAGGAGCGAGCTCGGACGCGAGCGCTAGAATGCCCCACGGCACCCCCGCGGATCAAGGGCGGGGCCCGCGGCGCCGCTCTCTCGCCCGCGTCCGGACGTGCCACAAGGCCTCGAGGGGGTCCACCCGGACCGCCCGACCACCCGGACCGTTGCGGCCTCGGTCGGGCCTCCGCTAACGTCCAGCCGCCCTCCCCATGGCTTGCCGGCCCTCTTTCCAGCCCCGGCCGAGGGCGGCCGGGGTGACGTGCCGATGTCGACTCCATCCGACGCGCCTGGCTCGAACCGGCCCGCGGCGGGTCGGGAGCACCCGACCACCGAGGAGCGGGTCGAGGAGTATCAGCGCCAGCTCCGCAGGCTGGCCTCCGAGCTGGCCCTGACGGAGGCGCGGCAACGCCGGATCATCGCGGGGGAGCTCCACGACCACATCGGTCAGGCGCTGGCGTTCATCCGCATGCACCTCGTGCGGCTGCGCGGGGACGCCGTCTTCTCCGGGTTCGAGGACAGCATCGCCCAGATCCTCAAGCTGGTGGATCAGGCCATCAACAGCACCAGGAGCCTGACCTTCCAGATCAGCCCGCCCGTGCTCTACGAGCTGGGACTGGGCCCCGCCCTGGAGTGGCTCGGCGAAACGCTCGGTGCCGAGCACGGGGTGGCGGTGAGCGTGAGGGCCGACAGTGCCATCGACGCGCTGGCGGACGACACGCGAGTCCTGCTCTTCCAGGCGGTCCGGGAGCTGCTGGTGAACGCCATCAAGCACGCCGCGCCGCAGGAGGTCGTGGTGACGGCAGACGTCCAGGGGGACGACGTGGTCGTGGTGGTCTCCGACGACGGCTGCGGGTTCGACGTCGCCCGGGCCGACGTCGTCGATGCGGACGCCATGACGTTCGGGTTGTTCAGCATCCGGGAACGGCTCGACTATCTGGGCGGCTCCGTGGCCGTGGAATCGCGTCCGGGTTCGGGAACCTCCATCACGCTGAGGACACCGCTTTCGCAGCCGTCCCTGGAGGAAGTGCCATGAGACCGACCCGGATCCTCATGGCGGACGACCACAAGCTGTTCATCGACGGGCTGGGGAGCATACTCGACCGTCAGCCGAACATGGAGGTGGTGGGTGCCGCACGGGACGGGCTCGCCGCGGTCCGGCTCGCCGCGGAGCTCGAGCCGGACATGGTTCTCATGGACGTCTCCATGCCGGAGCTCAACGGCATCGAGGCCGCCCGCAAGATCATGGGGGCGTGTCCCACGGCGCGGATCATCATGCTGTCCATGCACGCCGACCACAGGTTCGTCGTGGAGGCGCTGCGTGCCGGGGCGAGGGGGTACCTGCTCAAGGACTCCGCCTCTGAGGATCTGCTCGCGGCCATCGAGCGGGTGTCCGCCGGGGAGATCTACCTGAGCAGCAGGATGTCCGGCGAGATCCTCCTCGACTTCATCTCCGGCGACGGCGGCGGGCCATCCGTCTATTCCCTGCTCAGCCCCAGGGAGCGCGAGGTGCTCCAGCTGGTGGCCGAGGGGCATTCCACCAAGGACATCGCCGCGCACCTCTCGGTGAGCGTCAAGACCATCGAGACCCACCGCAAGCAGATCATGGACAAGCTCGGCTTGCACAGCGTGGCCGAGCTCACCAAGTACGCCGTCCGCGAGGGACTCACCCAGATCTCCTGAGCCTCCCGCTCCCCGGCCGCCGAAGGTACCTGTCGCCCTAAGGGATTTCGCAGCCGCCGCTCAGGGATCCCCCGATTGCCCGGAAAGGCCCACCGGGCAGACACTCAACCTGCGGTCCTCCCGCCGCCATGCTGTCCCCTGCGTCGGCCCAACGGAGGCCCTCGATGTTCGATACCGGCAATACCGGCTTCATGCTGGTGGCGACCAGTCTGGTGATGCTCATGACTCCCGGACTGGCCTTCTTCTATGGTGGTCTGGTGGGCCGCAGGAACGTGCTGTCCATCATGATCCAGAGCTTCGTCTCCATGGGCGTCACGACGATCCTCTGGTACGCCGTCGGCTTCTCGCTCTGCTTCAGCGGCGGCCACGGCGAGATCATCGGCAACCTGCACATGGCCTTCCTGCACGGGGTGACCCCCCTCACGCCGTTCGGCAGCGGCCACATCCCCATGATGGTGTTCATCGCGTACCAGATGATGTTCGCCATCATCACCCCGGCGCTGATCACGGGGGCGTTCTCCAACCGGGTCCGGTTCGGGCCCTACCTCCTGTTCCTGGTCTTCTGGCTGCTCCTGGTCTACTTCCCGTTCGTCCACATGGTCTGGGGCGGCGGCCTCCTGGCCGAGTGGGGCGTGCTGGACTTCGCCGGCGGCATCGTCGTGCACAACATCGCGGGGATGGCGGCGCTGGCTTCGGTGCTCTTCGTGGGGCGGCGTCGCATCAAGGACTCGGTGCCCCACAGCATCCCGCTGGTGGCCCTGGGCACCGGTCTCCTCTGGTTCGGCTGGTACGGGTTCAACGCCGGCAGCGAGCTGAAGGTGGACCAGGTGACCGCGTTGGCCTTCCTCAACACCGACGTCGCGGCTTCCTTCGCAGCCATCACGTGGCTCTTCGTGGCCTGGTCGCGGGAGAAGAAGCCGAAGTTCGTAGGCCTCCTCACGGGGGCGGTGGCCGGCCTGGCCACCATCACGCCCGCCGCGGGCTACGTGTCCACCGGCAGCGCGGCGCTCATCGGCATCGTGGCCGGCCTCGTCTGCTACGGCGCCGTGAGCCTCAAGAACTCGCTCCAGTGGGACGACGCCCTCGACGTATGGGGCGTGCACGGTGTCGGCGGGGCCCTGGGGATCTTCATGCTGGGGCTGTTCGCCACCACGATGGTGAACGCCAACGGCGCCAACGGGCTCTTCCACGGCGGCGCGGGATTCTTCGGCAAGGAGGCCGTCGCGGTCATCGCCTCCTCCATCTACGCGTTCGTGTTCACCTACGTGATGCTGTGGATCATCAACAAGGTCACGCCGGTGCGGACCAGCGAGGTCGAGGAGGGCGAGCTCGACAGCTCCCTCCACGGTGAGTCCGCGTACGAGCAGGCGTAGCTCCTCGATGACCTGACCCTCACCCCGGGCTCCGCCGAGGAGTCCGGGGTGAGGAGCACAAGGAGTCCACGATGAGGGCGAACAGGAAGACCTCGGTTGCGGTGGGGCTGCTGGCCGTCGTGGCCGTGAGCGCGGCACCCGGCAGCGCTCAAGATGCGACCAACGTGTCGGTGGGGGTGGACCTCGTGAGCCGATACATCTGGCGGGGCATCGACGCAGCCGATGCCCCCAGCGTGCAGCCCTCCATCTCCTTCGGTTTCAATGGATGGGAGCTGGGGACCTGGGGATCGTACTCCCTCTCCAACGAGACAACCGGGGGAGACGAGATCGACCTCTATCTGGGCTACACCCACGAATGGGCGAAAGGAGGCTCCGCGGGTCTCCTCCTCACGGACTACTACTTCCCCAACGCGGGCAAGGCGTTCTCCGACTTCCACAACTACGATGCGCCGGGCGGCCCCGGAGCCCACGTCCTGGAGCTCGGCGCGTCGGCCACGCTGCCGTCGCATCCCCTGACCCTGGCGGCGTACGTCAACGTCTTCAACGACGCGGGGCACAACGTCTACCTGCAAGCCGACTATCCCCTGACCCTCGCCGGGACCTCACTCGACTTCTTCGCCGCGGCCACGCCGGGCAGCAACAGGAACCCCGGCTACTACGGAACCGACAAGTTCGCATTCCTGAACGTGGGGGTGTCGGCGAAGAAAGAGGTGCGCGTGAGCGACGCCTTCTCGCTCCCGGTGTGGGTGTCGTGGAGCGTCAACCCGAACCTCGACATCGCCTACCTGGTGGTGGGGCTGAGCCTGTAGAACGGCGGTCCGCCTAGGTCGGTGGAAAGACCGTCGGGATGATCTCCCGCTTGTTCCGGCGGTAGACGCCGAAATCCTCGCGGTCGACGGTGAGCACAGGGTGATGGGGGTAGAGCTCGCTCAGGCGGATGAGGCACAGGTCGGCGAGGTCGGGACGCCGATCGGCGTAGCGCTCGGCCAGTGCGGTGAGCTGCTCCCAGTGATCCCGACAATCGAAGACGACATCGACGAGGCCTCGCCGCACCATGTCCAGCACCAGAGCGGTGTCCCGCAGGTGGAACGCGCTCTCGGCGAGTACCGCCTCACACGTGAGCAGCGGCTCCGTCACCTGTTCTGCTATGCCGACCGCCCAGTCGTGGTGCTCGTCGTTGCGATTCGCAAAGGCGACGAGAAACCCCGTATCCGCGATCCCTCTCACGGGCGGGAGAAGCCCTTCCGGGACGAGAGATCCCGTGCGCCGGTCACCGCCCCCGCCAGGGCCATGAACGGCCGGTCCGCATTGGCCATGGCACGTTCGAGCTGCTCCCGGATGATCCGACTCTGGGGGACCCCGGTGCGCTCGGCCGTATCCTGTAGCCACTCGGCCTGCTGTCTTGTAAGACGCACAGTGATTGTATGACCCATAATGAGCAAATGTAATACACGCGCTCCACGTCGCCCAGACTGTCGCGAAGGCCGGGACTGTGACATGGAATGCGAGATCCTGCTCCAGGGGGGGAGGGGCGGGGCGCGTCGCCCCTCAAGAGATGGGTCGGTCGAGGGCATGGCCATGGCCCGATGGGCCGCCTTCAGAGGCGGAGCCGACGGCCAACACTCGGGCCGACCCCGACCGGCCCCCTCCTCCTACCCCAGCAGGATCGGGCTCACGACGTCCAGGACGTCCGGGCCGGTTCCCACCTTACGCGCCTTCGCGAGCTCATCGCGCTTCGCGTACACGCGTACCGCCTTCAGGGCGATGTTGGCGAAGTTCACCATGCTGCGCTCCATGGCCCGCGTCGGGTCGTCGCGGTAGGTGAACTGGTCCTGGCTGTACCAGCCGCGGTAGTCGCGCTCGAAGGTGGTGTACAGGTACTCCACCGCCTCGGGGATCGACACCGTGCCGAAGATCAGGTCCTGGTCGTTGCGGCCCTGGCGGGCGTCGTTGACGTCGAACTTGTGGATGGGCACGCCGGCGAACTGCGCCAGGTCGCAGGCGGTGGACGCGGTGGTGGCCTCCATCTTCTGGTGGCCGTAGTCCACGGTGAGGCCGCAGTTCTTTCCGCCGCACGCGTGGTTCACGTGCTGCGCCACCAGGATCGCCGCCCCCGCCGTGGGCACGATCATGTACAGCTCCCGGGGCTCGTACGGCTTGGGCTCGATGGCGAGCTTGATGCCCGCCTCGATGCACGCCTTGTTGGCCTCGGCGAGGGCGTCGGCGAACCACCCCAGCGACTCCAGGTAGTCGATCTGGAAGTGGTAGTCGGCGCCGTCGGAGCCGGGCCACACGCTGATGACGCCGATGCCCAGCTTCTTGCCGATCTCCACGGCCTTGAGGATCTCGTTCAGCGCCTCGCGGCGAAGCACGGAGTCGGGGTTGCAGGCACCGCCCAGGCGGAAGCGGGGGTTCGTCCACGTGTTGATGTTGCACGCGGTGACGGTCATCCCCAGCTCCGCCAGGAATCCGTCGATGGCACGGTCCAGCGCCTTCCAGTCGATGTCGCCGTTGAGGGTCTTCTCGAACACGTGCTGGTGGATCTCGATGGCGTCGATGCCCGCCGCCTTGGTGCGCCGGCACTGGGACTCGAAGTCGTTGCCGAAGGTGGGGTCGTCGGAGTGGTAGCCGGGAGGCGCGAAGCGATCCACGAAGTCGCCCGCCGACCAGTGGCCGACGCTCATGCGGATGTCCATGTGCTTCATGAAGTCGATGGCCTGGTCCCGGCCCAGGGGGGCCTTCAGGCTCGACGCGTATGCGATCTGGTCCTTGGTGAAGCGTGCCATGTGCGTAGGTCCTTTGGTCTCCGATCAACCACGGAGGAAGGGAGCGGAGTCGGCGGGCGACCCGTGAGCGACGTTAGAGGGGCGGGCGGGGCCGGACAAGGTCCGCCGCGGGGGGTGCAGAGCCCGTCAGTGGCTCGGTGCCGACGCCGCGGGGGTCACGACGTAGCGGGTCCTGTCCGGCACGCCGGCGGCGAGGAACGCGGAGTGGCGCTCGACGCACTTGCTGCACGCGCCGCAGTGGACGCCGTCCCGTGGATCGGCGCAGGTGAGGGTCAGCTCGAGAGGCAGGTGGCCGTGCTCCCGGATGAGCGCCGACTTCGCGCGATGGCGGAAGGGCGCCTCGATGCCCACGCGGTGCCCGAGACCGAGGCTCAGCGACCGACCGAACGCGTCGAAGAACTCCGGAGTGGCGTCGGGGAAGGGGTTGCCGGCCAGCGAGCCGATGGCGATGCGCTGCACTCCGTGGGTGCTGCACCAGATCGCTGCGTACGACAGCAGGAGGATGTTGCGACCGGGGATGAACGAGGCCTCGTCGGGCTCGCCCGCGCCCGGAATCCCACGGCCGGCCACGCTCCAGTGCGACGCTCCGATGAGCGGCTCCACCTGGGCCGTCAGCTCCACCACGGGCTGCACGTTCGGCGAGGACAGGGCACGGACGAAGCGGTTCAGGGCCTCGTGCTCCTCCCTCTCCCACACGAGCCCGGCGTTGACGTACAGGGGATGGACCAGCGCCGAGCGGGCCAGCTCGGCCACGAGGATCGCGCTGTCGAGACCGCCGCTGGCGAGGACCGCGACTCGATCCATCCTCACTCCTCGCGATACGCCGCGTAGCTCGAGGGCGTCTCCCAGAGACGGATCTCGGAGATGGGGAGCCCGCGTCCCCGTGTCCTCTCGAAGATCTCCCTGGCGATGTTCTCCGCGGTGGGGTTTCCGTCGAGGAGATAGAGGGGCTCGTTCATCTCCCGGAGCACCCCCACCGCCGGATCGTCGCGACAGAGCACCATGCGGTGGTCGAGGTTCTCGTCCACCCAGCCCTTCACCACGTCACGGATCTCGCCGAAGTCGGCGACCATGCCGATGTCGTCGAGACGGTCGGACGCGATGTGCACCTCGACCACGCCGTTGTGGCCGTGGAGGTGCCGGCACGGGCCGTCGTAGTTCAGCAGCCGGTGGCCGTACGAGAAGTGAATGACCTTGGTCACCAGGTGGCGAGCCATGCGGATCCTGTGCGCTATCCGGCGAGATGTCGACCGGAGTCCACGCGGATGGTCTCGCCGGTCACGGATTCCGTTCTCAGCAGCCCCACCAGAACCTCCGCGATGTCCTCGGGGGTCGATTCGCGACGCAAAGGCGCCTGGGCGAGCACGCTCTCTTCCCAGACACGCTCGCTGATCTCGGGTGGCCGCATGGTCGGGCCCGGCGCGATGGCGTTCACGAGGATGCCGTGCTCGGCGAGCTCCACCGCGAACGCCCGGGTCATGAAGTCCACCGCGGCCTTCGAGGTCAGGTATGGAAGATAAGACCGATAGGGCGTCTCCCGGGCCGCCCAGTCCGCGAACGTGACGATGTGTCCCCGGGTGGGACCCGGATTCTCCATCATCCGCCGTGCGGCGTGGAGGGCGAGGAGGAACGCGCCCTTCGCGCCCGCCATGCCGCGATCCCAGGCGGTGGCGTCCAGCTCCTCGAGGGGGGTGCGGGGATAGTCCGACGCCATGTTGACCACGATGGAGAGGCCCCCGAGGGCGTCGGCGCTCTCTGCCACCACGCGCCGGACGTCACCCTCGTCGGTCAGGTCGCCCTGGACCAGGAAGACCCGGTTCGCCCTTCCCGCGAGCGACTCCTTCAGGCGCTCGGCGTCGGCCCGTGAGCGTCGATAGGAGAGGGCCAGGTCGACGCCCTCGTCTGCGAGACGCCGGGCCACGGTCATGCCGACACGGCGCGTCCCCACCAGCAGCGCGCCCTTACCGTTCAGGGATTGCACGTGACTCGCCTCCCGGGTCGTCGCCGTCGCGGGATCCCCTCACCCCCGGAAGCACGGGTGCGCACGGCGAATACCGAAGCGGACGAAGGCCGTAGCTCACAGCCACCCTGTCGCCACCGGCGCCACGAGGATGAAGAGGTCGTAGTCCTGAAGGTAGAGGGTGTCGACCATCCGAGGGAACCGTGCCGGCTACTCCCAGCGTAGCGCCTCCACCGGGTCCATGCGGGTGGCCCGCACCGCCGGCACCAGGATCGCGAGGACGGCCACCCCCAGGAGCACCACGGCGACGGCTCCGAACGTGGCGGGATCCCGCGGCTTCACGTGGTAGAGGGCCGCCGCCACGTATCGGGACACGAGGAAGGCGAGGGCTCCGCCCAGTACCAGCCCGACGGCGACCTGGCTCAGACCGGAGCGCAGCACGAGCCCCAGGATGTTGGCACTCTCCGCGCCCATGGCCCGGCGGATCCCCATCTCGCGTGTACGCTGCGTCACCGAGTGTGCCATGACGCCGTAGAGGCCGACGGCGGCCAGGAAGAGCGCCGAGAGCCCGAAGACCGTGAAGACCGTGCCCAGGATCTCGATGAGCCAGAACTCCCGGGAGATGAAGCCGTTCAAGGTGTCCAGGCGCGCGATGGCCAGGTCCGGGTCGAGCTTGTGGACCTCGGCGCGGAGAGCGGGCGCCAGCGCCGTCGGGTCGCCCCCCACCTTCATGGCCAGGTAGCCGTACCCCATCTGCGCGGGCCCCACCGGGACGTACAGGCCCTCGGGGATGGCCTGATTGTCCCCACCCATGTCCAGGTCGGGGACGACGCCCACCACGGTGCGGGTCACCGGGCCGAACATCTCCTCTGTCGTCACCTGACGCCCCACGGGGTCGGTGTTCGGGAAGTAGCGTCGGGCGAAGGGCTCGTTGATCACCGCCACCGGCGGGCCGTCACGGTCCGACGCGTTCAGCACGCGTCCTTCCGTGGGCTTCACGCCCAGGATCGCGAAGAGACCCGGGCGGACGGCCGACACGCGCGCATACGGCCGGTCCACGTCCCGGTCGTAGGCGACGCCCTGGATGCCGACACGCAACGTGCCGGTGCCGAGGCCGGGGAGCGCGTCGGCATACGTGGCTCCCGACACGCCGGGTGCGCCGTTGGCCCACTCCAGGAGTCGGTCCCAGAACGCCTGCCGCGCGTCGGGCGTCGTGTACACCCGGCCGGGAAGCACGAAGCGGGCGACGAGGACGCCGTGGGCGTCGAAGGCGCGGTCGGAGCGCGACGCCTCGACACTGCGCATCATCAGGCCCGCACCCACCAGGAGAGGGACGGCGAGGGTGATGGCGGTGACCACCATCGCCTGGCTCCAGCGTCCCATGCGCAGGCTGGAGGCCCCCCGGCCTTCGTCCTGGAGGACCTCGTTCACGGAGACGGCGGCCGCGCGCCACGCCGGCACGAGCCCCGCCAGGAGGGCGGCGAGCGCCGACACGCCCAGGGTGAACACGAGGATGGGCAGATCCACCTCGAGGCGGAGCCACATGGGCGCCCCGGCCAGGGCGATGGCGCCACCGAACCACCCCACGAACACGTTGGCCAGGACGACCCCCACCGCGCCTCCGGCCGCGGCGAGGAGGGCGGCCTCCAGCAGGAGCCCTCCCAGGAGGCGCCCGCGGCTCGCTCCCAGGGCGGTGGCGATGGCGAGCTCCTTGCTGCGTCGCGTGGCGCGGGCCATGAGCAGGTTGGCGACGTTGGCGCACCCGATGAGGAGCACGAAGAAGCCCGAGCCCAGCATCGCGCCGAGGATGGTGCGGTCGTCGCTCCCGGTGAAGATGTTGCCGATGGGCTCGGCGTGGACCGAGGCCGGGTGGTCCGTGTCGGGGTACTCACGGGCCAGCTCGGCGGTGATGGACGACATCTCCGCCTCCGCCGCCGGTACCGACACGCCCGGGCGCAGTCGGCCCAGCACCCAGACCTGCCCCGCGTCCCGCTTCATCGTCCCACGGTCCCAGGGGAAGGGGAGCCAGAGGTCCTCCCTTCCGGGGAAGCCGAAGCGCGGGGGCATGACCCCGATGATCGTGTACGGCACGCCGTCGGCGCGGAGCGTGTGGCCGAGGATCCCGCGGTCGGCGCCGTACCGGCGGCGCCAGAGGGCGTCGCTGATGATCACCACCGCGTGACCCGGCCCGATCTCCGAGGGCTCCAGCCCGCGGCCCAACGCCGGGGCGACGCCCAGGGTGGGGAACAGGTTCGGCGTGACGTACGCGCCCCCCACGCGCTCCGGCTGATCGGTGTCGTCGGCCAGGTTCCGGGAGAAGTTCCTGTATGCCGCCAGGCCCACGAAGCTCTTCTGCCGCTCCCGCCAGTCCAGGTAGTCGAGGAAGGGCGGCGTGCGCAGGTACCGGCCCGTCGTCTGATCCGTGCGGGTGAGGAAGCGGAGGGCGTCGGGGTCGTGCACCGGAAGGCCACGATAGAGCACCGCGTAGGCGATGGAGTACATGCTGGCGGTGAGGCCGATCCCCAGGGCAAAGGCCATCACCGAGATCACCGCCAGCGCGGGGTCGTGGGCGAGGCGACGGAGGGTGATGCGGACGGCGCGGGGCAGGGAGGGCATCTACGCAAAGTAGGCGGGTCAGGTGCGGGGGGACAGCGGAATGTGGGGGAGGACGCCCTCTCGGCGGCGCTGCGGACAGTGTATGCGCGTGTCACGTTTCCATATGCGCGATCGTATCAGACAGCGACGGAGACCACCTCCGTCCTGTTCTGTGTGAGGGCGTCGTCCGACGTGAGCGCGCAGGATCTGGACAGGATCCGGAGCATGAGCGTGGAGTGGCCCGGAGGATCCTCGTGGACGCCCGTAGCGAGTGGATCCCGGATCACCTCCGGGGAACGGACCGTATGCACGTGGCAACCTGCGGTGCTCCTGGTGGGACGAGGGGCCTTCTACCGATTGGTCGCAGCCGCGGGCGTGCAGCAGGTGGAGCTGGCCGTCGGGACCTACATCCTTCACGTGACGTTCGGCCCCTTCAACAGCCGCTACGTGACCATTCCGTTCACGGTGCCGTAGCGAGGCGAACGGGCGGGGCCGCCGTCCGGCATCACCGAACTACGGCGGCCGTGTCCGCCGCACACGGACGTCCGGTTCAGAAGGCGGCCAGGTGCCAATCCATCGCGGTGGCGCTGCCCCGGTTCGTCCAACCGGACGTCTGCGAGTACCGCATGTGATAGTACCGGACCAGCTTCGTTCCAGGGGGCAGAGCGGGGCTGGGGGCCAGCTCCACACGGACGACCGCGTTCCCCAAGGGACCACGAACCGCCAGCGACCGGATGGTCACGGACGACGCCTTCGAGAGGGCGGCCCCCTCTTGCGCCAGCGACCGGGCCGTGTCGGCGAGGATGGGCCGAATCGCCTCCGCCCGGATCCACCGCAGGGCAACGACCGTCTCCAGGGACGAACGCGGCGAAGACGCGGCGGCCGGACGTGCCGAGCGGCCGGACCACGGTCACCTGATCCGTGTATGTCGCGGTATGTCGCGTGCCGCCCGGCTCCCCCATCGCCCGATCCGGGTGCGCTCCCGACGGACATGGAGATCAGGCATGAAGATCGGCAGCCTCGACATCACCCGCATCGGACTCGGCACCAACCGTCTGCGCCGCACCCCGGAGAACGTGGCGTTCATCCGCGCCGCAGTGGAGGCCGGCGTGCGGATGATCGACACCGCGCACTCGTACGCGGGCGGTGAGAGCGAAGCGACCATCGGTGAGGCGCTCTCGCCCGTGCCGGCGGGGGTCATCGTGGCCACCAAGGGCGGCATCGGCGGAGCGGGACGCGGACGCCCCGAGGTGCTGCGCGACGAGATCGAGCAGAGCCTCGAGCGGCTGCGCACCGACCGCATCGGCCTGTACTACCTGCATCGCGTCGACCCGGAGACGCCCCTCGAGGAGAGCCTGGGAGCGATCAAGACGTACGTGGACGACGGCATGATCGCACACGTGGGCATCTCCGAGGTGACGGTGGAGCAGATCGAGCGCGCGCGGCGCGTGGTGCCCATCGCCGCGGTGCAGAACCACTACAACCTGTCGGAGCGAAAGCACGAGGCGGTGGTGGACTACTGCACGGAGCAGGGGATCGTGTTCGTGCCCTACTTTCCGCTCCACGGCGCCGACCACCGGGAGCTGCCCGGGATCGCGAAGCGTCACGGGGCAACGCCGCCGCAGGTCGCGCTGGCGTGGCTGCTACGCCGCTCGCCGATGATGCTGCCGATTCCGGGGACGCTCTCCCTGGCGCACCTGCGGGAGAACCTGCAGGCGCTGGATCTCGAGCTCAGTGATGCGGAGTTGGCGGCGCTGCGATAGGGGAGCCGGTTACCGCCTGATCCCCACGCCCCTCACCATGTCCGGCGGCAGCGTCGCGTCCGGCTGGGGCTCCTCGCCGGGGTTGATGAAGAGGTCCTCCACCAGGCCGTGCTGCTTCTCGTAGAGCCGCCGGTACAGGCCGTCCATCTGGATGAGCTCGGGGTGGGTGCCGCGCTCGACGACCTCGCCCTCGTCCATCACCAGGATCTGGTCCGCGCTGCGGATGGTGCTGAGCCTGTGCGCGATCACGAAGGTGGTGCGCCCCCGGCGCAGCGTCCTCAGACCGTCCTGGATGAGCGCCTCGGCCTCGCTGTCCAGGCTCGAGGTCGCCTCGTCGAGGATGAGCACCCGGGGGTTCGCCAGGATGGCGCGGGCGATGCCCACCCGCTGCCGCTGCCCGCCGGAGAGCTTCACGCCGCGCTCCCCCACGATGGTGTCGTACTTCTCGTCGAAGCGCTCCACGAACTCGTCGCAGTGGGCGATGTGGGCGGCCTCGCGGATGTCCGCGTCGGTGGCGTCGGGGCTGGAGAACGCGATGTTCTCGCGGACCGTCCCGTCGAAGAGGAAGTTGTCCTGCATGACCACGCCCAGGAACTCGCGGTAGTCCCTGAGCTTGAGGGTGGTGAGGTCGTTTCCGTCCACCAGGATGTGGCCCTTCAGGGGGCGGTAGAACGCCATCACCAGGCCGATGAGCGTGCTCTTCCCGGCGCCGGAGGGGCCTACCAGGGCCGTGGTCGTTCCGGCGGGCGCCTGGAACGAGATCCCCTTGAGGACGGGCGTGTCGGGCTTGTACTGGAACCAGACGTCGTCGAAGACGACCTCCCCGGCGATGTCGGGAAGAGCCTCCCTCTCGTCGTCCTCGTCGTCCTCGCCCGTCACCTGCCGCAGCTCGTGGATGCGGTCGAGGCCGGCGAACGCCTCGCTGATCTGTGTGGAGATGCTGGAGATCTGCACCAGAGGCGCCGCCATCACGCCTATGTACAACAGGTAGCTCACGAGATCGCCGGTGCTCATCTGCCCGGCGATGACGGAGCGGCCGCCGACGAGCAGGATCAGCACGCCGATGCCACCCACGATGAGGGTGGAGAACGCCCCCACCAGCGACGTTCCGGTGATGCTCGAGGCGACGTTGCGGAAGAGCCGGTCCACGCCCTCGCCGAAGACGGCCCCCTCGCGCTCCTCGGCCACGTACGTCTTGACGAGGCGGATGCCGCCCAGCGTCTCGTTGAGGCGGCCGGTGACCTCGGCGTTGATCTCGCCGCGCTTGCGGAAGATGGGGCGCAGCTTCTTGAACGCGATGGAGGTAGCCCCCGCGAAGGCCAGGAGCAGGAAGATCGTGCCCAGCGTCAGGCGTGCGTTCAGGTACAGGAGGATGCCGAACGCCAGCACGGCGGTGACCAACCCACCCACGAGCTGCACGAGACCGGTGCCCACCAGGTTCCGGATCCCCTCCGGGTCGGTCATGATCCGGGAGATGAGCACGCCGGTCTTGGTGGAGTCGAAGTAGCTCACCGGAAGGCGGAGGACGTGGGCTTCCACGTCCTTGCGCATGCGCGCGATGGCGCCCTGGGCCGCGACGCTCACCACCTGCGAGAGCGTGAACGACGTTGTCGCCTGGATGAGCGCGGCCGCGGCGGCGGCCAGGACCAGCGGCACGAGCAGCTGGGTCTGCCCTTTGCCGATGACGTCGTCGAAGAAGAACTTGGGCATCGCCGGCATGACGAGCTGGCAGAGGCGGTTCACCAGCATGAGCGCCATGCCGATGGTGAGCGTGCGCCGGTGCTCGCGTACGATGTGGCCGGCCTCGGCACGGACGTTCTTGAAGTCGATCTTGGGACGCTTCGCCTTGCCCCCATTCCCCTTGCCGTCGGTGGTCCCCGACGCCGGGGACGCCCCGCCCGTGGCGGAGCGGCGACCGCCGTGGCCCTCGCCTCCCGGGATGACGCCGCCTCGAGCGAGCCGGATGTTCAACCCTGCACCCCGAACTTCCACACCGTGCGCGACTGGTACGTCTGACCGGGATGCAGGATCGTCGACGGGAACGACGGCTCGTTGGGGGAGTCGGGGTAGTGCTGCGTCTCCACGGTGAACGCGCCACGATGCACGTACACCTTGCCGTCCTTCCCGGTGATGGTGCCGTCCAGGAAGTTCCCCGTGTAGATCTGGATCCCCGGCTCGGTGGTGTAGACGTCCAGCGTGCGCCCGCTCTTCGGATCCACCGCGTGCACCGCGTGCACGAGGGCGTCGGCGGGCAGGGAGTCCGGACGGTTCAGCACGAAGTTGTGGTCGTACCCGCCGGCCCACTTCAGCTGCTGGTTGTCGTCGTCGATGCGCGCGCCGATGGCCGTGAGGGTGCGGAAGTCGAAGGGCGTGCCCGCGACAGGGGCGATCTGGCCGGTGGGGATGAAGGTGGAGTCGATGGGTGTGTAGCTGTCCGCGTTGACCATCAGCTCCTGGCCCAGCACGTCACCGTTCCCCGCGCCGTCGAGGTTGAAGTAGCTGTGCTGGGTGAGGTTGACGGGCGTGTCCTCGTCGGTTGTGGCCCGGTAGTCGATGACCAGCTCGTCGTCGTCCTTCAGCGTGTAGGTGACCGTGACGTCGAGGGTGCCGGGGTACCCCTCCTCCCCGTCGGGGCTCACGCGGTGGAAGACCACCCCCACGGTGCTGTCGGTCTGCACGCTGTGGGCGTCCCACACGCGCTTGTCGAAGCCCTTGGTGCCCCCGTGCAGCGAGTTGGGCCCGTCGTTCACCGGGAGCTGGTAGGTCTTGCCGTCCAGCGTGAACCTGCCCTTGGCGATGCGGTTCGCGTAGCGGCCGATGATGGCGCCGAAGTACGGCGAGTCGGCGACGTAGTGCGCGAGGTCGTCGTAGCCCAGGACGATGTCACCGAGCTCGCCGGTCCGGTCGGGCGTCTTCAGCGACACGATGACCCCGCCGTAGGTCATGGCGCGGACCTGGATGCCGTGGGGGTTCGTGAGCGTGTAGATCTCCACGGCCTGGCTGTCGGGGGTGGTGCCGAAGGGGGCCTGGGTGACGGATCGGGACATGGCGGCTTCCTTGGGCGCACAGCTCCAGGCGGCCAGAAGAGCGAGGGCGACGAGAGGAAGGGCTGCGTGCCCCGCGAGGGTCTTCGACATGGCGTTCACGCGCACGAGAGAGGAACCGGTAACCCGATGAGCATACCACGAGGGGGGCCGTAGTGCGAAGGGGCGGGTGGGCGGCGCCCGTATGCCAACGGACCTCCGCCACACAAGACCGGGGACTTCGCCGTGGCGCCGTGCGCCGCTCCGCCCCGACGACATTCCCCGCAGCCCGCGGCGAAACGCCTCGGAGCCGGGTGCTGGTCCGACCCACGTCCCCGCCCTAGGTTCGGCCCCGGTCGCGCCTGCCCCCTGGCGGCCCGGCCGCGATTTCCGCGATTCACCACCTGCTCACGCGCCGATCGTCACCTCCGAGGTCCACCATGTCCCGCCGACGTCCTGCCCCGACCCTGCTCACGGTCGGTCTCCTGGCCCTTGCCGCCTCCGCCACCACCGTCCTTCCCGCCGCCGCCCAGAGCCCGCGCATCGATCCCCAGGTCGCGGCGGCCCTGGCCAACATCTCCGAGGACTCCCTGCACGCGTACCTGTCCAAGCTGGTGAGCTTCGGCACGCGGAACGCCATGTCGATCTCGGACCGGCCGGGCTGGGGGGTGAAGGCCGCCCGCGAGTACATCATGAAGGCGATGCAGAGCTTCAGCTCGAAGCTCCAGGTCTCGCTGGACTGCTACCAGGTGAGCAAGCAGGGGCGCATCACCCAGCCCGTGCAGATCTGCAACGTCATGGCCGTGCTGCCGGGCAGGAGCGCCAGGCGCATCTACGTCAGCGGCCACTACGACAGCGTCGCCCGGCAGGCCGACGGCCGCTTCGACTGGTCGAAGTGGGACAACCCCGCCCCCGGCGCCGACGACGACGGCAGCGGCGTGGCCCTCACCATGGAGTGCGCGCGGGTGCTCTCGCAGAGCGGCCTGGACTTCGACGCGACGCTGGTGTTCATCGCCTTCGACGCCGAGGAGGAGGGGCTGGTGGGCTCGAGCCTGCACGCCGCCCGCGCGGTGAAGGAGGGGTGGCGCATCGACGCGGACCTCAACAACGACATCGTCGGCGCGGTGCAGGGCGGCAACGGCATCTACGACTCCCGCACCGTGCGCGTCTTCTCCGAGGAGCCCATGGACTCGCCCTCGCGCGAGGTCGCGCGCTACGTCCACCGGTGGGCCGCGGTCTACGTGCCGGCCGACAAGGTGCGCCTCATCGGCCGCGAGGACCGCTTCCTGCGGGGAGGCGACCACACGTCGTTCAACCTCCAGGGCTACGCCGGCGTGCGCTTCACCGAGTCCCGGGAGAACTACTCGCGGCAGCACATCAAGGACGACACCATCGGCGCCATCGACTTCCAGTACCTGGCCAAGAACGCGCGCATCAACGCCGCGGTGGCCGCGACCCTCGCGCTGGCGCCTCCGGCCCCCGTGGTCATGGGCCGCCGCGGCCCGACGCTGGGCCGGGGGAAGTCCGGCTACGACGCGGCGCTGAGCTGGCAGGCCTCCGCGGGGGCTGTCGGGTACAGGATCGTCTGGCGCGAGGCGTGGACGCCCGACTGGCAGTACGAGCTCGACGTCGGGAACGTCACCGAGTACACGCTGCCCAACATCTCCATCGACGACTACGTGTTCGGCGTGGCGGCGGTGGACGCCGGCGGCCACGAGAGCCTGGTGTCGGCGTACGTGCGGCCGCAGCGGGGGAGGGCCAACGTGAGGCGCGCCTCCGGCAGCCGATAGGCCGCGCCCGACGCGCCGTACAGCCCATCCGCCGCCCGTTTCCCGTACCGCGGACGCGTCACGCGTCACGCGTCGCCGAGCCGGGCTCCGGTGTCGGGGTCGAAGAAGTGCAGGCGACGGGCCTCGACCTCGAGGTCCACGACGTCCCCCTCCTTCACCGGGCTTCCCGGTGACAGGCGGGCCACGAGGCGCTGGGGGCGCTCCCCGGAGGGCCCGGGCTCCGGGCGGGGGCGGCCGTCTTCCCGTTTGCGGCCCCATCCGGCGCCCTCCGCCCGCGCATCCTGCTCCTCCACCTCCACGTGCGCGTACGTCTCCGCGCCCAACCACTCCAGGAGCTCGACCCGGGCCCGGAAGCGGAGGAGGGCGGAGGGATCGGAGGGCGCCTCGGCCTGGCCGACCCCGGGGCGCGGGAGCGCGTCCGCCGAGGCGCGCGTCGCACTTCCGGCCTCCCGCACGTCCTCGGGTCGCACACCCACCTCCACGTCCGACCCGCCACCGGGCGCGGTCGCCCGGCCCAGGGGAAGGACCACGTCGTCTCCGTCCCGCTCGCCCCGCATGAACGTCATGGGCGGTGAGCCCAGGAACCCGGCCACGAAGCGGTTTGCCGGCCGCCCGTAGACCTCCCTGGGGGTGCCCGCCTGCTGGACCTCTCCCCGGTTCAGCACGGCCATGCGGTCGGCCAGAGTCAGGGCCTCGGTCTGGTCGTGGGTGACGTACACGGTGGTGGTGCCCAGGCGCCGGTGCAGGCGTGCGATCTCCGCGCGCATCTGCCCCCGCAGGCGCGCGTCGAGGTTCGAGAGCGGCTCGTCCAGCAGGAACGCCACGGGGTTACGGACGATGGCACGACCCATGGCGACACGCTGGCGCTGGCCGCCGGACAGGGTGGCGGGACGGCGGTCCAGGAGCTCCTCCAGCTCGAGGATCTCGGCGGCCTCGGCGACGCGACGCTCCCGCTCCTCGGCGGGGACGCCGGCGATCCGAAGCGGGAACGCGAGGTTCTCCCGCACGCTCATGTGCGGATAGATGGCGTAGCTCTGGAAGACCATGGCCATGTTGCGCTTGCCGGGCTCCACGCCGTTCATGGACCGGCCGTCCACGGACACCGTCCCGGACGTCGGCTCCTCCAGGCCCACGATGATGTTGAGGAGCGTGGACTTGCCGCACCCGGAAGGCCCCAGGAGCACGAACAGCTCGCCGTCGTGGATCTCCAGGTCCACGTTGCGCACGGCGACGGCGCCGCGGGAGAAGCGCTTGCCGATCCCCTTCAGTGTGATGGTGGCCACGGGGCCGCTCAGCCCTTCACCGCGCCGGCCGTGAGGCCGGCGACGATGGGCCGCTGGAAGAGGAGCACCAGCACCACCACCGGGATGGTCACCACGACGGAGGCGGCGGCGATGGCGCTGGTGGGCTGTTGGAACCGCGAGGCTCCGGTGAAGAACGCGAGGACCGCGGGAACGGTCCTGGCATGGTCCGTGGACGTGAGGGAGAGCGCGAACATGAAGTCGTTCCACGCGAAGATGAACACGAGCACCGCGGCGGCGGCCACGCCGGGGGCCGCCAGCGGAAGGATGATCTTGCGCAGGGCCTGGAGGCGGGTCGCGCCGTCCACCCGGGCCGCACGCTCCAGGTCCCAGGGGAGGTCCCGGAACGCCGCCGCCAGGATCCAGATGGCCAGCGGCAGCGTGAGCGACAGGTACGGCAGCACCAGGCCGGCCCAGGTGTCGTAGAGGCCCACGCGGCGCCACAGGTCGAAGAGGGGCCCGATGACCGCCACCGGCGGGAACATGGCCACCGCCAGCGCGCCGCCGAGGAAGAGCCGGCGTCCGGGAAAGCGCAAGCGCACCACCGCGTAGGCCGCCAGCACGCCGAGGGCGACCGCCAGGAGGGTCGCCAGCGTCGCGATGCCCAGGGAGTTCCGCAACGCCGCGGGAAAGTGGGGGTTGGCGAAGACCGCGCCGTAGTGAGCCAGCGTCACGTGCCGGGGCACGAGGTGGCCGTCTCCGAGGTCGGCGGCGGGCTTGAGGGAGAGCGACACGATCCACGCCAGGGGGAGGCCCGCGTAGACGAGCACCACCAGGACGGTGGCGCGCCAGAAGAGGCGCTCCAGGGCGGTGCCGCGGTCGCTCACCGGAAGCTCGCTTCGGGAAGGGCTCCGCCCATCCCCCGCACGATGGCCACGGCCGCGCCGGTGACCAGAACGAAGATCAGTACCGAGACGGCGGAGCCCAGCCCCAGGTTGAGGCTCACCAGGAGCGTGTCGTACCCCACCAGCGAGACCGGCTGCGTGCCCAGCGCGCCCCGGGTCTGCACGAAGACGGTGTCGAAGATCCTGAGAGCGTCCACGGTGCGGAAGAGGAGCGCGACCAGGATGGCGGGCTTCATGAGCGGGAGCGTCACCCGGAAGAAACGCTGCGCCCGCGACGCGCCGTCCACCCGGGCGGCGCGCAGCGCGTCACCGGGGACCAGGGCGAGCCCCGCCAGCAGGAGAAGCGCCATGAACGGGGTGGTCTTCCAGATCTCCGTGAGGATGATGATGGTGAACGCCGACCAGCTCACGCTCAGCCACGGCCGGTCCAGGATCCCCAGCCCCTGGACGAAGCCCGTGGTGGGGTTGAACGCGAAACGCCACGCCAGCGCCGCCACCACGGTCACCACCGCGTAGGGCACGAGGACGGCGGTGCGCACGGTGCGCCTCCCCACGAGGGCGCGGTGCATGACCAGCGCCAGGGCCATGCCCAGCACGAGCTCCACCGAGACGGACGTCAGCGTGATGACGAGGGTGGCCGCCACCGCCTTCCACCAGACCGCCGACGTCAGCACGGTGAGATAGTTGTGGAGCCCCACGAAGCGACGGGCATCGGGAAAGCGCAGGTCGTAGCGGTAGAGCGAGAGCCGGACCGCCGCGAGGACGGGGTACGCGGTCACCGCCGCCATGGCGAGGACGGCGGGGGCGCACAGGAGCCAGCCCAGACGGTGCTCGCGTGGGATGCGCATCACCGAAGACCCTCGGAGCGCAGGGCGCGGCGTACCGCCCTCCGGAGCCTGGGCACGTCAGCGACGCTGTCGATGTCCACCAGGGGATGCAGCACGTCCATCACCGCCAGCGAGACGTCCGTGTAGAGCGGGGTGCGCGCCCGCTGCACCGCCGTGCGCAGCGTAGCACGCAGAAGGTCCGCGAAGGGAAAGACGGCGCGCACGTCGGGGTCGTCGTAGAGGAGCGAGTCGGTGGGCGGAAGCCCTCCCCGGGTCACGGCCGTGCGCTGGCTCTTCACCGAGGCCAGGCAGAGCGCCGCCTGGAACGCGAGCCGCGGATGGCGGGTGAAGGCGCCGACACCCAGGTCGATGCCGCCCACGGTGACCCGGCTCGGACGGCCGGGGATCACCGACGGCCACGGCGCCCATGCCATGTGCCGCGCCACTTCCGGCGCATCGGCCCGGGCGCTGGGCCACACGTACGTGTAGTTCACCATGAAGGACGACCGTCCGGCCTCGAAGGCGAGGCGGCCCTGATCCTCGCGGCTTGTGGACAGCGCCGGATCCGCGGCCGGGGAGCGGGCGAGGCGCTCCATCACCCCCAGGGCCCGCTCGGTGGGACCCGTGGGGAGTGCGACGGAGGTGTCACCGGGCGCCAGGATCCGGCCACCCGCCGAGGCGAGCAGCGAGGTGAAGAACACGGTGAGCCCCTCGTAGCGCGCGCCCTGCACCTGGATGGTGCCGGAGTCCCCCAACGCCTCGGCCATGCGGATCATCTGGTCCCAGGTCGCCGGAGGACGGGTCACCCGATCGGAGCGGTACCAGAGCAGCTGCGTGTTGGCGGTGAGCGGGGCCGCCCACACGCGGCCCCGGAAGCGCGCGGTGGCCGCCGCCGACGGGAGGCGGTCCCGCAGGGCCCGGCGGGCGTCGTCACCCTTCCAGGGCAGGATCCACCCGGCGGCGGCGAACTCCGGCACCCAGATGACGTCCATGCCCACCAGGTCGATGGCGGGGTCGTGGGCCGCCAACCTGCGCACGAGCTGGGAGCGCTGCTGATCCGCGGCGGTGGGGAGGGGAACCATGTCGACGCGGTACGCACCGCCGGACTCGGCGCTACAGCGCTTCGCGGCGGCGGCGAAGGAGCCGGACTGCTCGTTGAAGACGTACCAGTGCAACGCGGGAGGCCCGGAGGCCGCGCCGCCGGAGCAGGCCGCGAGGAGCACCGCGCAGGCGACGCCGGCCCATGCGGGGAAGGGCGAACGGCGTCCGGCTGGATCGAGCATGACTCAAGGGACTACGGCGCGGGGGCCCGTACGTTCCGCCCGGCGTCTTACCCCGGGGTTGCGGGGAGGCGCGCTCCCTGCAAGCGTTCCGCTCTCCCAGCCGGGGGACGGGACCCCGCTGCGTGGCGAGGCGCACCCGTCTCCGGCACCTCCGCAGGAGGTCACCATGCGCCGTCCCGGTGCGCCGGCTCGTCATCGCCCGAGGCTGCCGTTCGTTCCGCTGCTCGCCCTCACGTCCCTCGCGGGGCTCGTCTTCCCCGCGAGCCCGCTGGCAGCCCAGTCTCCACCGGTTCCCGCGGACTCGCTGGGGTGGCACCGCCAGGCGGTGGGCCAGCTCAACCTGACCCAGGTTACCCTGGACAACTGGTCGCAGGGCGGTGAGAGCAGCGTCGCCTGGCAGCTCACCGGGGCCGCGGAGTTCGACTACCTGCAGCCGAAGTACGCGTGGACCAACTCGATGAAGCTGGGATACGGCCGCACCAAGCTGGGCGACTCGGACTTCCGGAAGTCCATCGACGAGATCCGTCTGGAAAGCGTGGTGACGGGCGGGGCCACCCGCCTGGTGAACCCCTTCGTCTCGCTCATCGCGCTGACCCAGTTCTCCACCGGGTACAAGTACCAGGACAGCACCCGCACCGCGACCTCGGCCTTCTTCGACCCGGCCTATTTCACGGAGAGCCTCGGCCTCGCCTACCAGCCGTCCAAGGTGTTCGTCGAGCGTGTGGGCGCGGCGGTGAAGGAGACCTTCACGAACCGCTACAACATGTACGCGGACAACCCGGCCACGCCCAAGGTCGAGAAGAACAAGGTGGAGGGAGGCATCACGTCCGAGTCCGACGTGAACGCCAAGTTCCAGAACAACGTCCTGCTGACGTCCAAGCTGGAGCTCTTCTCGAACCTGAAGGGGTGGAGACGAACCGACGTCAACTGGCAGTCGACCCTCACGGTGCAGCTGTCGAAGTACGTGAACTTCAACCTCGACGTGCGGCTGCTCTACGACAGCACCGTGTCCCCCCGGCGACAGCTCAAGCAGTCATTGGCGCTGGGCCTGACGTACGCCTTCCTCACCGACACGCCGCACTGAGCCGGGGGGAACGGGGACGCCGGTCCGGCCGGGACCGGGGGGGAGCCGGGGGCCCCGGGGATTCGCGGCTCCCGGGCGTTCACCCTTCCTGGACGGTCACCTTCTCCATGACCACGTCCTCCGCCGGCCGGTCGCCGGCGCCGGTCTTCGTCTTGCCGATGGTCTTCACCACGTCCATGCCTTCGGTGACCCTGCCGAAGATCGCGTGCTTGCCGTCCAGCCACGGCGTGGGCACCAGCGTGATGAAGAACTGTGACCCGCCGGTGTTGGGTCCGGCGTTGGCCATGGAGAACATGCCCTCGGCGTCGTGCTTGAGGCCGGGAGCGAACTCGTCGGGGATGGTGTAGCCCGGACCACCGCGGCCGGTGCCGGTGGGATCGCCGCCCTGGATCATGAAGCCGTCGATGACCCGGTGGAAGACGACGCCGTCGTAGAAGCCCTTCTTCGCCAATTCGATGAAGTTGCCCGCGGTCTTCGGGGCGGCGTCCGAGAACATCTCGGCGGTGATGGTTCCGTGGTTGGTCTGGATCGTGACGGTGGGATTGGGCACGGGACGCTCCATGGGTCGGGGCACTGAACGGAGGCCAACGGTAGCCCCCCGTGCCGCCCCGCGTCTACTCCCACATCACCGTCATCGGATGCGTGGTGTTGGCGGATCCGAAGCGCACACCGAAGAAGAGCGTGTACGCGCAGCCCCTCCCGTACGCCACCGCCCGAGCCGTCTGCCTCATCATCTGACCGGTGAGATCGAAGCCCTCCCCCCGCCTGAGCCCGCTGACGTACACGCCGGGCACGCCGAAAGCCTCGAGGTGCACGGGTCCCCACGACGCCACGTCCGTGATGGGCGCCCCTTGCTGCACCGGCAGCACGTCCTCGATTCCCGGGGGCATGGGAGCACAGGGGTTCTGCGACCACCGCGAGATGCTGTACGCGACGGAATGGACCGGTCCCCTGGTCAGGTTCCACACGCGTGGCGTGGGCATCTTCCGGTAGACGCTGACTGGCGCGTCCTTCGAATGCGTCAGGGTCGTGGGTAGGGCCGCGCTCGTCGAGCCCGTCGAGCCCCGGGAATTGTCCGGGACACCGGCCTTGCCCAGCGCGCTGCGGAGGAGCGTCCCGCAGGCGGTGGTGGCGAGGACGAGTGCCAGGGCCGCCACGCCCTTCAGGATGACTCCGGATCGCTTGCTCATGATCCACCCTCCCGACGGGTGTTCGCGTTGCGATCTGACATGAACCTAGCCCGCACACGGGGGAGGGCCCATGCCGCAGACTACGTAGCACAACCGCGGGATCTACGTAGTCGGGCTCAGAGGTCCTCCCGACGGTCCAGCACCACGGTCCTGTGGCACCCCGGGCAGACGAGCCAGAGGCGGTCCCGGACGTAGGAGACGTCACGGCGCGGCGGCACGGGGCGGCGGTCGAGAGGCGCGCCGCAGCGTGGGCACCTCAAGGGGCCCCCCTCCGCCAGAGCGGCGCCCAGGAGGCGGATCTCGTCGTCGGTGTAGCCGTCCTGCATGGCGCCGGGCTCGGATCAAGGGGCGGCAGGGGTGAGCATGATAGTAGCTCGGTGGCGCCGATGTGGGCCAATCGGGCGGAGTCGCCTGGCAACGCGCATGGGGGCCCAAGTTGCCCGGCCAGCCTTGCCCAGGTTAAGGTACATCGCTGAAAAACCTTACATGAAGCGACGAATCCGGTGGCGAAAGAGGCTATCGAAATCGAGGGGACCGTCAGCGAGGTCCTTCCCAACGCGACGTTCCGTGTCCAGCTCGAGAACGGTCACGAAGTGCTGGCCTATCTGTCCGGCAAGATGCGGCAGAACTACATCCGTGTACTGGAGGGGGACCGCGTGAAGGTCGAGCTGTCCCCCTACGACCTCACCCGTGGCCGGGTCACGTACCGCTACAAGTAGCCACGCGGCGTTGAAACACTTTTCCTGCCCGGATCGTAGGATCTCTGTACGGACGGAGCGGAAGAGTCGGGATCACTGGAGGCAACGATGAGGACGTTCGCGGCGATAGCAATGGCGGGTGTGGCGGGGGTGGTGTTGTTCAAGCTGGTCACTGCCTTGGTCTTTCCTCTGCTCGGGCTCTTCGTGGGCCTGCTCGCAATGACGGTGAAGCTGGCGCTGATCGCGGCCGTGATCTTCTTCGTCTACTCCATGATCAAGAAGCGCAAGGAGGCCGAAGCCGACTGACGCCAGCCCGCGCGCTCCGCACCATTCCGGAGCCCCCGGGACCCCAGCGGTCTCGGGGGCTCGCTGCGTTCGGGGTCACGTCATCACGGCTCGCAGGGCGGAGATCTGTTCCTCCTTGCCGAGGACGATGACCGTGTCTCCGACTTCCAGGCGGGTGTCCGCAACGGGGTTGAACAGAAAGCCCTCCTGCTCCTCCTTCTTCCTGACGGCGATGACGATGAGGCCCGTGCGCTGCGGGATGTGTGCCTCCATGAGCGTTGTCCCGGCCACGCTCGAGGTGGGCTCGATGACCACCTGCTCCATGCGGAGGGCCAGCTCGGAGGAGCGCGTGGCGATGTCCAGGAAGCTCACCACCGAAGGGCGCACCAGCACGGATGCCATGTGGATGGCGCTGCTCACGTTGGGGCTGACCACGTGGTCGGCCCCCGCCCGATACAGCTTGTCCATGGTGGCCTCCTCGTAGGCACGGGCCACGATGGTGATGGTCGCCGCCAGGTCACGGGCGGAGAGGCAGACGAAGAGGTTGTCCGTGTCCTTGCTCAGACAGGCCACCAGGCCCCTGGCCCGGAGCAGCCCGGCCTCGATGAGGACATGGTCGTGCGTGGCGTCCCCCTCCATGACGTGGGCCTGGGGCAGGAACTCCTTGAGCTGGGCGATATGGGCCGGATCGTTCTCGATGATGACGTAGGGGGTCCCGCCTTCGAGCTCCTGCGCCACCTGCCGGCCGGTCCTTCCCGCACCGCACACGATGACATGGTTCTTCATGCGGTCGATCTCTTTCATGGTGCGGCGTCTCCGCAGGACGTCCTTGAGATCCAGCTCCACGAGGAGCGAGGTGAGGTTGGCGAACCAGAAGCCCATCCACGTGATTCCTCCCAGGAGGAGGATCATGGTGAAGGTCCGGCCGACGGGGCTGAGGGGGAACACTTCCTGATAGCCTACAGCCGTCAGGGTGATCACCGTCATGTAGATGGAATCGGCGACGCTCCGGCCCTCGATGAGGACGTATCCGACGGTTCCCGCCAGGCACAGCGCGAAGAGGAACGCGAGGCTCCAGAGGAAGCGCGGCAGGAACGTCCGTAGAATACGCATAGTATACGCTCGACCAGCGTTCCGGAGCGTGACGCGAGAATCGCGCCGTGGGTCACAGATGAGCTTCGACACTTGTGATGCTCAAGAAGCTAGGCAGGACGCGGCCTTTCAGCCACTTATTCTCTTGACGCTCCGCGCAGGCGCGCTTACCGTAGGATCGATCCTGACTTGCGGGCCCAGAAACACTTGATCCACGGATGTTTCCGGGAGTTCGGAGACTGTCCCCGAATGAGGGCGTTCCCGGCCCGCACGGAATAGCGGTCCCAGGCCGCGACCTCTCATACCTTCCTCACAGGAGCAGCCCAATGAACAAGTCCGATCTCGTGGACGCCCTCGCCCAGCACACCGGGATGACCAAGGCTGACGCCGGCCGTGCCGTGGACGCGCTCTTCAGTCCCGACACCGGGATCATCGCTCGGACGCTGAGGATGGACGGCCGCGTACAGATCACGGGCTTCGGGACTTTCGAGGCCAAGCAGCGGAAGGCACGCACGGGCCGCAACCCCCGGACGGGCCAGACCATTCGCATCGCCGCCACGAAGACTCCGAGCTTCCGTGCCGGCAAGGGTCTGAAGGACGGCATCAAGTAGCGTCTCGCCGCCCGGACCCCCCTCCTGGCGGGGGGTCGGTCCGGCTGGACGACGGAAGGGGCCGCGTCGCCATCGCGACGCGGCCCCTTGTGCATCCGGCCGGCGGAGGTGCAGCGCCGACGCCGTCAGCGGCGGCGCGGTGGACGCTCCCTCGACGCCGACCCCCGGGCGCGTGGGCGGTCGAAGTCGGCACGCACGGCGCGGCCACGGATGGTGGTTCCGTTCAGCGCGGCGATCACCTGACGCGCCACGGGCTCCTGTACCTCCACGAGCGTATGGCTCTCGCGGATCTCCACCTTGCCCACGGCGGTGCCGGGGACGCCCGCCTCTCCGGTGATGGCACCCACCATGTCTCTGGCCGTGAGGCCGTCGCGCTCCCCCACGCTGACGAAGAGCTTGGCCCAGGCCGGGGGCGTGGCCCCCCTGGGGGGCTCGGAGGCGCGCGCCGTACGGGGCGCCGGCGCCGGCGCCTTTCGGCGCAGGAGCGCGGTGGCGGCGGCAGCCACCTCCGCCGGGTCGTAGCGCTGGAAGAGCGGCTCCAGAAGGAGGAGATACGGACCCACGTCCTCGCTCTCGACGGCCTGCGCCACCATCTCCCGGAACCGCTCGGCGTCCTCGTCGACGGGGCCGGGGCGGGGCGGGTGCGGCTCCAGCCTGTAGCCGGCACGCCGGGCGACGTCTCTCAGGTGCGAGACCTCACGGGGCAGGACCATCACATACCCGCCCCCGCCCCCTCCGTGGCGGCGGTCCAGGGAGTCGGGATCGGCGGGCACGTCGTGGCTGAGGACCGCCACGCCCTCGACACCCTCCGCGGCGGCTCTCGCCTCGAGCTCGTGGGCGCCCAGCCAGATCGGGACCGAGACATCCCCGGCGGCGCCGGCGGCGTACCCGTGCAGGGTCATGTAGTCGCCCAGATCCGCGGCCCGATCGTCGCTTCGGCAGTATGCCAGAACGTGTCGGCCGTCGTTTGCCAGAAGCTCGGAAGCCAGCATGAGAGACGCCTCGTCCTTGGGCTCGCCGACGATCCGGTACCTCAACACGCCCCTGTGGGGAGGTGCGGATTCCTGCCCGGCGTCGGCAGGCATCTGCGGCACCACCGGCGCCCGGCGCGCATGCCGCTCGACGAAGTCCGACACACCTCCGGACACGGGGAGTGCGACCACCACGCGCTGACCGTCCCGGGGCAGAAACGCCAGCACCTCCTCGACGGGAGACAGGCCTGTGAGCTTCTCCAGGCGGTCGGCCTGATCCACGACGAGGGCCTCCACCGCGCCCAGGTCCACATCCCCCCGCCGCGCCGCCGCGAGCGCGTCGCGAGGCGTGGCGAAGAGAACGTGGGCCCGTCCGGGGAGCACCCACGGAGTGCCCAGGGCCGCCACGACGTGGCCCGTGACGGAGCCGATCCGCTGCAGGGACTCCGCGAGGCGCTGGGCGGCGTCGGCGGTGACCGTGAGGGCCAGGACCCGCGGCCGGTCCCCTTCGGCGGCGAGGCGCTCCAGCAGGGGCGCTCCCCAGGCGACCAGGGTACCCCCTCCCGGACCCGCGGCGAGAAGAACGTTGTTGCCGCGCCGGAGAACCGGGATCGCCGCCTCCTGCAGGGAGGTGGGCCTCTCGATCCCCTCGGCCGCGAGCGCCTCCACCAGATCGGCGGAGAGTCCGAGGTCCTCGAAGGATTCCATGTGGATTACCGCCGCCTCAAGCGAGCTCGCCGGAGCCGGGGCCACCGACGTCGCCGGGCTCGTAGGGAAGCCGGTTGAGGAACTTCTGGATCTCGTAGTCCATCCGCGACGTGCGCAGCCGGTCGGTGGCGGCCACCACGTCGGTGTACGGCCCGTGCCGGTGCGCCGTCAGCGTGACCGTTCCCTCGCTTCCGGAGAACGTGGCGCCGTGGGTCGTGCCTTTGGTCTTGGCCAACCCGATCCGTTCGGGGAGCAGCTCGTCTGCATGCTCCATCACCTCTTGAGGCGACAGCGCCGTCTTCCTCTGATATCCGGCCATCTCGACGTCCTCGGGGTTCTGGTGTCAGGGAGAACCTAAAAAAGTGCGCAGGGCGTCGCGGTTGTGGAAGCCCCGAAGGACCTGGCCGTCGTGCCAGACCGCCGGAGGCTGCTCCACGCCGGCGGCCGAGGCCTCGCGCCTCGAGTGGGAGACCGCGGCGGCGTGCCGGTCCACGTCCAGCACGGCCTTGGCCTCCGTGGTGTCCATGCCCAGTCGCTCGGCGATGCCCACGAGGACGTCGACGCGGCCCACGTCGGCCCCCTCGGCGAACACGGCGTGGAACACGGCGCGGTGGGCGCGGTCTCGCAGGCCCTTCTCGGCGGCGTGGAGGACGAGCTCGTGCGCCTTGCGGGTCCACGGCAGGATAGGGGGGGCCGTGAGATCTGCACCGACGTCGGCCGCGACGGCGCAGGCCGCCCGCCACCGGTGCCGCCACTCGTCGCCGTCGGGATCGAGGAGAAGCTGGGGCGGCGGTCTCATCTCCAGCGGAACCCGGGTGGCGAGGGACGTGCCGGCTTCCTCCTCCAGGGCGGCGAGCTCGAGCTCCTGCAGGTACGAGAGCGGGTCGAGATAGTCGAAGAAGAAACGGATCCGTAAGATGTCCATGAGAGCAACGTGGACCCGAGCGGAAGAGGCCGCAAATCGCTCGCGGTTTCCTTGATTCACCTTACAGGCGTGGAGATATTCCTGGCCCCTGGTGCCCTCCCGAATGAGACCGAAGATGCGGTACAGCACCAATATCGAGAAGCTCCATCCCTCGGCCACCATCGCGATGAGCACGTTGGCGAAGCGGCTGGCGGAGGAAGGGCGCGACATCATCAACCTGAGCGCCGGGGAGCCGGACTTCGATACCCCGGTCTTCATCGCCGACGCGGCGGTGAAGGGCATCCGCGACGGGCAGACGAAGTACACGCCTCCGCCGGGGCTCACGCCGCTCCGGAAGGCCATCGCGGCGCGCCTCTCCCAGCGCGCCGGACGCACGCTGGACTGGAAGGGCGTCGTGGTGACGGCGGGCGCCAAGCAGGCGCTCTTCAACGCGACGTTCTGCCTCTTCGGCCCGGGCGACGAGGTCGTCGTGGCGTCGCCCTACTGGACGAGCTATCCCGACCTGGTGAACATCGCCCGCGCGACGCCTGTGTGCGTGTTCGGAGACGAGTCCCGGGGCTTCAAGCTCACCCCGGCGGCGCTGGAGTCCGCCGCCACCTCGCGGACGCGTGGGCTGATCCTCAACACGCCCAGCAATCCCACGGGCGCCGTGTACACCCTCGAGGAGCTCACCGCCATCGCCGAGTGGGCCCGCGACCGGGGCGTCTGGATCCTCTGCGACGAGATCTATCGCAACATCTACTACGGCGACGACCGGGCGGCGGCGCCGGGACTGCTGGACGTTCCCGTGGACAGCCTGGGCGATTTCGTCCTGGTGGACGGCGCGTCGAAGAGCTACGCCATGACCGGCTGGCGCGTAGGCTTCTCCTACTGCGCCCCGGAAGTGGCGGCAAAGTTCGGGGACCTCCAGAGCCAGATCACGTCCAACACCTCCACCCCGTCGCAGGTGGCGGCGCTGGAGGCCTTCGGCAACGTGTCCGCAGCCGAGGCCTCGGTGGCAGAGATGGCCGCCGCCTTCCGCCGTCGGCGGGATCTGGTCACGCGACGCATGGACGAGCTCATGCCGGGCATCACGTACATCGAGCCCCAGGGAGCGTTCTACCTGTACTTCCGCGTGGACCAGCTCTTCGACGGCGACGTGAAGGACTCCACCGCCTGGTGCAGCCGACTCCTGGAGCAGACGGGCGTGGCGCTGGTCCCCGGCGGCGCGTTCGGTGACGAGCGGTGGGCACGCATGAGCTTCGCGGCATCCGAGGAAGCCATCGAGGAAGCGTTGCGCCGGATGGCGCCGCTGGTCAACGGCGACTGAGCCGTACCACGTCCCGCGCGGGGCGGCAGGACGAGGCACGGCGGGCTCAGGTCCCCACTTCGGACAACACGCGCTCCGCGGCGTGGAGAGCGCGCGCCCCGTAGGCTTCCCCGAACAGGTTGACGTGCACCAGCAGGTAGTAGAGCTGGTAGAGCTCCCGCCGGTAGGCGCGGTAGGCGGGAGTGATACCGGCAACGTCCTCGTAGGCGGCGTAGAAGACCGGCCCGAAGCCGCCGAACAGCTCCGTCATGGCGAGGTCCACCTCACCGTGGCCAAGGTACACCGCAGGATCGATGATCACGGGCTCACCGCCGGGGCCGGCATAGGCGTTGCCGCTCCACAGGTCCCCGTGCAGCAGATGCACGGGACCGCCGTCCACGTCAGCCAGGGCCGCCGGTATCGCCTCGACGACGCGGTCCATCGTGGCTCCGCGCGTCCCCGCCAGATGACCGTTCTCCCTCGCCGTGGCGAGCTGTGGCACGATGCGCTCGTCACGCCAGAAGGCAGCCCAGGAGCGGCCGCTCCGGTTGGACTGCGGCAGGGATCCGATCCAGTTGTCGACGTGCCACCCGAAGTCCGCGTCGGGCGGGGTGGAGCGGTGCAGCGCGGCCAGCCCGCCACCCAGTCGCTCGTCGAAGTCGGGCACGGGCCTGCCCGGGGCGATGTACTCCATGAGAAGCCACGAGGGGGCCCCCGAGCCCCCCCCTCGCGCCACGGGAGCGGGGACGTGCAGCGCCGCCGCGTCGCCCAGAGCCCGGAGGCCGTCGGCCTCGGCCTCGAACAGGCGGGGCGGCGCCGCCGCGTTCCACTTCAGGAAGAAGGAGCGGCGGCCGTCGCCGTCGACGCGGGCGCCGTGGTTGATGCACCCCCCCGAGACGGGCACGACCCGCCGTATGCCGTGGACCCCGAGGCGGGCCAGGGCATCCTCGACGCCGTCACGGACCGGGGGCGGGAGGAGGGACATCTCAATCCGACGGGGGCGCCAGCTGCTCGAGGAGGCTCTCGCAGGCCCGGTGCACCGTCCGGTAGAGCGTCTCGAACCCGGACAGGTCCTCGTAGTACGGATCCGGCACGTCGGGGTGGTCGGCCTCCGGGTCGAAGTCGCTGAGCAGGTGCAGGCGCGCACGGGGCCCGGAGCCGTCGGCGAGGCGTTGCAGGTCCCGGAGGTTCTCCCTGTCCATGGCCACGACGAGATCGAAGTGGTCCAGGTCCTCCCGGCGGACCCGGCGCGCCCTGCCGCCCAGCGTGATGCCGTGTGCCGAGGCTACCTGCACGGAGCGCTCGTCGGGTGGTTGGCCCATGTGCCAGTCGCCGGTGCCGGCCGAATCGATCTCGAACCGGTCCCCCAGGCCCCGCTCCTGCACCAGGTGTCGTAGAACCCCCTCCGCGAGAGGTGAGCGACAGATGTTGCCCAGGCAGACGAAGAGCACGGAGGTAGGCTCTGACATGGCCGAAACCTCATGCCGCCCTATGACCTTGGCAAGAAACCGCCTACCTTTTCGCTTCCCGGCGCGGAGCGTGACCATCGGGATGAGGAGTGTCGCCCTGCGCTGTCAGTGCGCCCGTGCGGAGCTGCTGTGCGTTTTGACGATCTGAACCTCTCCGAGGAGTGCCTCGCCGCCGTCGAGGCTCTCGGTTGGACGGTCCCCACTCCCATTCAGGCCAAGGCCATTCCCTCCGGCATGGAGGGAAAGGACGTGGTGGGCATCGCCCAGACGGGGACGGGCAAGACGGCGGCGTTCATGATTCCCGCCCTGGAGCGCCTGAGCATCCGGGAGGGGCTGCAGGTCCTGGTGCTGTGTCCAACGCGGGAGCTGGCGGTACAGGTGGCGGAGGATACCGAGGCCCTCGCGAAGGGCACGAAGGTCCGGGTCCAGGCGATCTACGGGGGGGTGGGCTACGGCCCCCAGAATCAGGCGCTGCAGTCGGGATACGAGGTCATCGTGGCGACGCCCGGGCGCTTCATCGACCACCTGCAGCAGCGCCGTGCCGACCTGTCCAAGGTCACGTACCTGGTGCTCGACGAGGCCGACCGCATGCTGGACATGGGCTTCCGGCCCCAGATCGAGCAGATCATGCGGCGCATGCCGTCCGAACGTCAGACCATGCTGTTCAGCGCGACGATGCCCCACGGGGTGCACGACCTGGCCCTGCGGATCACGCACGACGCGCTCTGGATCGAGGCCGCGCGCTCGGGCACCATGCCGGAGGGGATCGACGAGGTGTTCTACTCGGTGAAGCCCGAGAAGAAGCCGGACCTCCTCATCGAGCTGCTCAAGGATCCCACGTGGGACCAGGTGCTCATCTTCACGCGCACCAAGGCGGGGGCCGACGTCCTGGAGGCGCGCCTGGAGCGGGAGGGCATCAAGACCGATGTGATGCACTCCGACAGGCAGATGAAGGAGCGCACCCGGGCGTTGGACCGCTTCGCCAGAGGCAAGGTCCGGGTGCTGGTGGCCACCGACATCGCCCAGCGCGGGCTGGACGTGGAGGGCATCAGCCACGTCGTGAACTACGACGTGCCCCTGGACCCGGAGGACTACGTCCACCGCATCGGTCGCACCGGCCGCGCCGGAGCGACGGGAACCGCCGTCACCTTCGTGACCGCCCTGGATCTGGGGGCGCTGAAGACCCTGGAGTACCGACTCGACCGCACCGTGGAACGTGTGCACCTGCCCGACTTCGACTACGCGGGGACGCCGCAGACCGAGCAGCGGTCGGCGGCACGCCGGGGGAGCAAGACCCGGGCACCCCACGGCCTCGGCTCGCGGGCGGCGGATGACCTGACGCCCGAGGAGCTGGAGGAGTTGCTGAACTTCGGCCGGGATTGAATCCGCCATGATCTTCAAGCGGTATGGCTCTTCGTACCACAGTGTCGACCCCAACTTCGAGTCCACGGCACTCAACGAGATCGGATTTCGCAGAGACCGTGAGCGTACCATATCCGCCGACGAGCTCGCCGCGGACTACGAGCGCCTCACCACGCACGAGCTGGCGGCGGAGGCCGACGGGCTCGTCCAGGACCATACGGAGCAGCTCCTCCTCGACCGCATCGAGTCGCGGCTCCTGGAGTTGGAGGCGAGCCTGGAGGAGCACTGCATCCTGGTGGTGGACAACGGGGACGGGCGCGACTGGCCCAAGGCGCGGCAGCGCATCCGCAACGTGATCATCGAAGGCGAGAACCGCCTGCGCTTCGAATACACGGTCTCACCGCCCCTGCGCATGGCGGTCTATGGCCAGAAGGCCGGCACGAGGGAGTGAGCCGCGGCCTCCGGCGGACACCTGCAATCGGACGATACCTGTTCTCGTTATTAGCCTTTTGTGGGGCGATGCCCTACACCGCCCCGCCGACTTTGCCCGACAGAAGTCGGCCATGCCGAACCTGTATCATGTTGCAGCTATTTGAGGGGACCGATGGCTCGACGGGACGAGGTCCAGCAACCTCTACCCGCCCTCGCCGAGTCGCGGTTCCTGGGCCTGCCGGAAGCTTTGGGCAGGAGTTTCCGGCGGCCCAAACATAGATCGGACGGAGCAGTTTGCTCCCCGGGGCGCGACGCAGAAGAAACCGGGCTCCGGTGAGTGGGACCCCGCCAGCAGTACGCCCGCTCCGTCCGACCCAAGGGGGCTGTGAGTGGAGTCAGGATGGACCATCCGCAGTCCGACAAGCGGTAAGGGGTGTCTGTTGGCGGGAGGGTCGCAGGCGCCCCTGCCTGGCCCGGTGAGGCGAAAGTCTCACCGGGCCTTTCGTTGTATATGCGTCCCGTACCGGGAGGCGTTCGAGCCCGTTGAACATCGGTCTCGAAACCGTGAGAATTCACCTGCTGTAACGACGCTCCTGCCCCGCAAGCGGTGGCGGTGATTTCCTGCTCGGTTGCCCCACCTCGACCTCACGCTCCGTGTCGAGGCAACCATGGCGACGATTGCCGAGAGACCCTCCGACGTAGTGGTCTCCGATCACAAGGACTTTCCCCGGGGCGTGCGACTTCTCCACGACCCAATCCGTAACAAGGGCACGGCGTTCACCGAGCCGGAGCGCGAGACGTTCGGCCTCCGCGGGCTGCTCCCTCCGCGGGTCCTGACGCAGGAGCTCCAGGCTCAGCGCGTGATGGCCGACCTACGGCGCAAGCCCTCCGACCTGGAGCGGTACCTGGCGCTCAACGCCCTCCAGGACCGCAACGAGATGCTCTTCTACCGTGTGGTCCTCGACCATGTCGAGGAGCTCATGCCCATCATCTACACGCCCACGGTCGGGAAGGCCTGCCAGGAGTTCGGGCACCTCTTCCGCAGACCCCGGGGCCTGTGGGTCTCCGCGTACGATCGCGGGCACATCGAGGAGGTGCTCCGCAACTGGCCCCACGACGACGTGCGCATCATCGTCGTCACCGACGGCGAGCGCATCCTGGGGCTGGGCGACCTGGGTGCCGACGGCATGGGCATCCCCGTGGGCAAGCTGTCGCTGTACAGCGCCTGTGCCGGAATCCCACCCTGGCAGACGCTTCCGGTCACGCTGGACGTGGGCACCGACAACGACCAGCTGCTGAACGATCCGCTGTACCTGGGCATTCCCCGTCACCGGCTGCGTGGCGAGGCCTACGACGAGTTCGTGGACGAGTTCATCGACGCGGTCCGGGCCGTGTTCCCCAGGGCCGTGGTGCAGCTCGAGGACTTCGCGACCCGCAACGCCTTCCGCCTGCTGTCCAAGTACCGCGGCAGCGTCTGCTCCTTCGACGACGACATCCAGGGGACCGCGGCGGTGGCGTTGGCCGGCATCTTCTCGGCGCTGCGGCTTGCCGGGGGCGCGCTTGGAGACCGTCCGTACCTGTTCCTCGGAGCGGGTGAGGCGGGCATCGGCATCGGCAGCCTCATCGTCTCCGCTCTGGTCGAGGAGGGCTGGAAGGAGGAGGATGCGCGCAAGCTGTGCTGGTTCTGCGACTCGAAGGGCCTGGTGGTGTCCAGTCGGAACGACCTGGCGCCCCACAAGAAGGCGTTCGCGCACCACGGCGAGTTCACCGGCAGCTTCATCGAGGCCGTGGAGCGGCTGAAGCCCGCTGCCATCATCGGCGTGTCCGGGCAGCCGCAGACCTTCACCCAGCCGGTGCTGGAGGCCATGGCCCGCATCAACGACCGGCCCATCGTGTTCGCGCTCTCGAACCCCACGTCGAAGGCCGAGTGCACGGCGGAGCAGGCGTATCGCTGGACCAACGGGAAGGTGATCTTCGCCAGCGGCAGCCCCTTCGATCCGGTGGAGATCGACGAGCGCAGGTTTGTGCCGGGGCAGGGGAACAACGCGTACGTGTTCCCGGGCATAGGCCTGGGGCTCATCGTGTCCGAGGCCTCGGAGTGCACGGACGAGATGTTCTTCGAGACGGCGCGCACGCTGGCGGGCATGGTCAACGAGGACGACCTGAAGCAGGGACGGGTGTACCCTTCGCTGAAGCGCATCCGCGAGGTGTCCGCCCACATCGCCGAGGCGGTTGCCGGCGTGGCGTTCAGGCGGGGCCTGGCGCGAGTCCAGCGGCCCAGCGACATCGGCGCCATGGTGCGTGCCGCCATGTTCGATCCGGAATATCCGACCTTCGCGTAGTTCGGGGGCGCATGAGATCGGCTCGCCACCCTGGCTCGGTGACGGCGTGCGGGCGACATTGCATGGGTCCCGAGCGATCCCAGCGAGAGGAGCCGTCATGTCCGTACGTGCAGCCGCCGGCGTTCCGGCCGATGAGGTCAAGGACGGCACCGCCACCGTCCGCCAGGTGCTCATCGGGCCCGACGAGGGCCCGCACTTCGCCCTCCGGCGCTTCATCATGCAGCCGGGAGGCGGCATGCCCCGCCACACCAACAAGGTGGAGCACGAGCAGTACGTGCTGCGGGGGGCGGCCACCATCACCCTCGGCGACGAGACCCATCGGGTGAAGGCCGGGGACGTCGTCTACATTCCGGCGGGACAGCCCCATTCCTATCGGGCCGAGGGCTCGGAGCCCTTCGAGTTCCTCTGCGTGGTGCCCAACCAGCCGGACGTCATCGAGTTGGTGAAGGACGAAGCGCCGGGCTGCTGAGCGACATCCCGACGCAGGTGCCGGGCTGCGGACGGACAACGGTCGTCCGTGGGGCGCGCGCCGGCCGCCGGAGCGCCATGAAACGCGGGTGGGAGTAGTCGCGCCGCTCGCACGTTCCCCTGTTCGAGTGCAACCTCCGGGGGCTTGAATCCGTCGGAGTGCATGTACGCGCGGCCGCGCCGGACATCGGGACGTAGAGATCCACCGCGAAGGAGGGGTGCCTCATGGCAGGCCTCAAGCACGCACTGCGCATGTTGGCGAAGACCCCGTTCGTCACCATCGTCGCCGTGCTTTCCCTGGCGCTGGGGATCGGCGCCAACGCGGCGATCTTCTCGATCTTCCAGCAGGTCCTCCTCACCGACCTCCCCGTTCCCGAGCCGGGGCGGCTGGTCAACGTCGATGCTCCCGGGCCCAAGCCCGGCTCCCAGTCCTGCGGAAACGCCGGCGACTGCGACGCGGTCCTCAGCTACCCGATGTTCAAGGACCTGCAGAAGACTCAGACCACACTCACCGGCCTCGCGGCGCACGTCCTCTTCGGTGCGAACCTCGCGTACGGCGGAGAGACGGTAGACGGCAGGGGCGAGCTCGTCTCCGGCTCGTACTTTCCCGTACTGGGCATCCGGCCGGCTCTCGGACGGCTCCTGGGGCCCGAGGACGACAAGAACATCGGGGGCCAGCCCGTGGCCGTGCTCGGCTATGCCTATTGGCAGACCCACATGGGCTCCGATCCCTCGGTCCTCGACAAGACCCTCGTGGTGAACGGACAGCCGCTGACCATCGTAGGCGTCGCCGCCCGCTCCTTCCACGGCACGACCCTGGGCTCACGGCCGGACGTCTACGTCCCGCTCACCATGCACGAGGTCGTGGTCCCCGGCTGGAAGGGTCTGGACAACCGGCGCAGCTACTGGGCCTACCTGTTCGGGCGCCTGAAGCCCGGGGTGAGCATGGCGCAGGCGAGCGCGCAGCTCAACACCGTCTACCACGGGGTCATCAACGACGTCGAGGCGCCCATCCAGCACGGCATGAGCGAAAAGACCCTGGCCCGCTTCCGGGAGAAGAAGCTCGTTCTGACCGACGGGCGCCAGGGCCAGAGCACGGTGCGGTCGGGGGGGCGTACACCGCTGAACCTCCTCCTGGCCATCACCGCGGTGGTGCTCCTCATCGCGTGCGCGAACATCGCGAACCTGCTCCTGGCCCGGGGCGCAAGCCGCGGCCAGGAGATGGCCGTGCGCGCCGCCATCGGCGCCGGCCGCGGCCGGCTCCTGCGGCAGCTCCTGGGGGAGTCCCTTCTCCTGGCCCTGTTGGGCGGGGCCGTGGGCCTTCTGGTGGCCCGCTGGACGATGGGCTTCGTCGGCTCCCTGCTGCCACCGGACGCCATGGCCATGCTCACGCTGACCCTGGGCTCCGGCGTCGTACTGTTCACGGCGGCCCTCTCCCTGGGTACCGGTGTTCTCTTCGGCCTCTATCCTGCGCTGCACAGCACCCGTCCGGATCTCGTGACCATGATCAAGTCGAGCTCCGGCCAGCCCTCGGGTGCCCGGGCGGCGGCACGCTTCCGCTCCGGGCTGGTCACGGCCCAGATCGCGCTGTCCACGGCCCTCCTCGTGGTGGCCGGACTCTTCATCCGGAGCCTGGTGAACGTGAGCCACGTCGATCTCGGCCTGAATTCCCACAACGTGGTGATGTTCCGCGTGTCGCCGGCGCGAAACGGGTACGAACCGGCGCGCTCCGCCGAGTTCTTCCAGCGATTGGAGGAAGGATTGAAGGCCGTCCCGGGGGTCACCGCGGTGACGTCCGGCATGGTGCCGCTCCTGTCGGGGAGCAACTGGGGAAACGACGTGGCGGTCCAGGGATTCCAGTCCGGCCCCGACATCGACTCGAGCTCCCGCTTCAACGAGGTGGGCCCCGGCTATTTCAGCACGCTGGGCATGCCCCTGGTGGCCGGCCGTGGGTTCACGGAATCCGACGCCGCCGGGGCGCCCAAGGTGGCCGTCGTGAACGAGGCGTTCACCCGCAAGTTCCATCTCGACGGCGCCAACGCGGTGGGCAAGTTCATGTCGAACCACGGCGGTGGTGCCAGGGGCCTGGACATCCGCATCGTGGGTGTGGCCAAGGACGCCAAGTACGCGGACGTGAAGCAGCCCGTGCCGCCGGTCTTCTTCCTTCCATACAAGCAGGATCCCGACCTGGGGCAGATGACGTTCTACGTGCGTACGTCGGTGGACGTGGGGCAGGTGATGGAGGCGGTGCGTCGCGTGGTCAAGGGCCTGGACGCCAACCTGCCGGTGGAGAACCTGGAGACCCTGGACCAGCAGGTGAAGGAGAACGTGTTCCTCGACCGCATGATCAGCACGCTGTCGGCTGCGTTCGCCGCCCTCGCCACGCTCCTGGCCGCCGTCGGCCTCTATGGCGTGCTGGCCTACACCGTGGCGCAGCGCACCCGCGAGATCGGAGTGCGCATGGCCCTGGGGGCGGGCGCCACCCGGGTTCGCGGTATGGTCCTCGGACAGGTGGGACGCATGCTCCTGATCGGAGCGGTGGTAGGCCTCGTTGGCGCCTACCTCATCGGAAAGGCGACTCAGTCTCTGCTCTACGGGGTGAAAGGCTACGACCCTCTGGTGATGGTCGTGGTGCCCGTCGCGCTCGCTGTGGTGGCATTCGTCGCAGGCTACGTGCCGGCACTCCGGGCCTCGAAGGTCGATCCCATGAAGGCCCTGCGATACGAGTGAGACGCTGCGGAGCGCGCGCCGCGCGGAGGCCCGCCGGTAGGGGGTGCCGCTCGGCCTCAGCCGGGCATCTCGATGCCGCCGCCGGCTGCCTCGGCGACGCGCAGCATCCGATCCACCGCCTCCAGGAGATCGGCCGATTCCTTCATGTCCGCGGTGTACGACGCGATGCCGATGCTCACCGGCCCAGGGGTGAGCCCGTGGATGGCCGTCTCGATGCGGTCGGCGGCGACGCGCCCTCCGGAGGTATTGGAGCCGAAGAGAAGAAGGATGAAGCGACCTTCTCCGAGGTAGGCCACGAGATCGGAGGCCCGAGTACAGGACTGGAACTTCTCGCCCAGCACGCGTAGGCCCCCCAGGTCCGTCACGGACGTGGCTGCGAGCACGAGCGTGAGGGGGACGCCCCGCCCCGCTCCGTGGAAGACATAGCTGAACACGAGCTCGAAGTGCAGCCGGTTCGCGAGCCCGGTGCTGGCGTCCGTGAGCACAGGATGCCCGATGGCGTGTTCCCGACCGAGCATGGGCCTCTCACCGAGCATGGGCCTCTCCTTGGATGGTTGTAACGAGGGGCACGAGAGCAATGTCGGCACAAGCTGTTCCTCGCGCCACCTCGGCGGGACCGAACGTCTCCTACGTGCGTCGGGGTGTCCGGTTCGGGGAGCCGAATGGTGGCGTTGCCGGCCTCCGGGACTCCCCGTACCCTACCGGGTCCTTCCGTCCCTCACCGCAGGAAGCACATGGACGCCCTTCGAATGAAGATCGCGGTGCTGGCTCTCGCCGCCCTCGGGATTCCGCTGTCGCCCCTGGCCGCTCAGCAGAAGCGGCCCCTCGACCACGCCGACTACGCGCTCTGGAAGCGCATAGCAAGCGAAACCGTCTCCCACGACGGGCACTGGCTGGCGTACCAGCTCACCCCCGGCGACGGCGACGGCACCCTGCGGGTCCAGGGCCTCCAGCAGGACCGGTCGGCGGTGGTGGACCGGGGAATCGCGCCGGAGATCTCCGCGGACTCCCGCTGGCTCGTGGCGCGCATCGCCCCCATGGAGGACTCGGTGAAGGAGGCGAAGAAGGCGAAGAAGAAGCCGGAGGAGCAGCCCAAGGACTCGCTGGTGGTCCTCGATCTCCGGTCGCTGGACCCGGCGGCGGCGTTCCGCGCGGCACGGGTGAAGTCGTTCAAGCTCCCGGAGGACGACTCGTCGTGGATGGCGTACCTGCTCGAGAAGGAGCCTCCGGCGAAGGGGGCCAGAGGGGCGCGTGGGGAGGAGAAGCCGGCCGGAGAGCAGCCCACCGGTGCGGCGGGGGCCGAGGAGAAGAAGGCCGCCGAGACGAAGAAGCCGCGCACGCCGGAGGGATCCACGCTGGTGGTACGCACCTTGGCCGACGGCCATGAGCGGCGCTTCGAGAACGTGGTGGACTACGTGTTCACAAGGGATGGGTCCGCCCTCTACTACACGGCCTCCGGCCAGGACGGCGCCGCCGACGGCGTCTTCAGGGTGGGGCGCACCGGCGAAGCGCAGCCGGTGAGCACCGGCGAGGGGCGGTATCTCGAGCTGGCGGTCTCGGACAAGGGCGACCGCGTGGCCTTCGTCACCGATCGGGACGACCGCCAGGCCCAGGCGCCGGCCTTCGCGCTGTACCTGGGCGGGGCGACGGGAGCGGCCCGGGAGGTGGTGGCCCCCGGCGCCCCCGGGCTCCCCGACGGGTGGGCGCCCAGCCGGAACGGCACGGTGTCCTTCTCCCGGAGCGGACAGCGTGTCTTCTTCGGCTCCGCCCGGCGGCCGGTCTACGAGAAGCCCGACTCCACGCCCGCCGACGAGAAGGTCTCCGTGGACATCTGGAACTGGAAGGACCCCTACATCCAGCCCATGCAGCTCCTGCAGGCGGACCAGGAGCGCAAGCGAACCTACGAGGCGCTGTACGACGTGGACGGGCGCAAGGTCGTGCAGCTCGCCACCACCGACGTTCCCACCGTGACCGTGGGAGACCACGGCGACGGTGACGTGGCCCTGGGCATCTCGGAGCTGCCGTACCGCCAGCTCGTCTCGTGGGACGGCCGCTACGTGGACGCCTACCTGGTGAACACGGCCACGGGAGCCCACGAGAAGGTGGAGGAGAAGGTGAAGAGCCGGCCCCGACTCTCTCCCGACGGGAAGTACGTGACGTGGTGGGACGGCAACACCCGGCAGTGGATGTCGTTGGACACCCACACGAGGCAGGTGCGTGACCTGACCGCCGGCCTGCACGTGGCGTTCTACGACACCCTGGACGACCACCCCGACCTGCCGCGGGCGTACGGCTCCGCCGGGTGGACCGATGGCGACGGCGCCTTCCTGGCGTATGACGCCTACGACATCTGGATGCTGGATCCGACGGGCAAGAACCCGCCCCGAGACGTCACCGAGGGCATGGGCCGGAGGGACAGCCTCCGCTTCCGCTACGTGCCCATGGAGGAGAGAAGAGGCGCCGGGGGAGGCTTCGGGCGCGGCGCAGACATGACGATCCCCACGAACGAGAATGTGATCCTGTCGGCGTTCGACGAGCACACCAAGGGCAGCGGTTTCTACCGCGACCGCTTCGACTCGACGCGCCCGCCCGTGCACCTCATCTCGGGCGACGCGTATTTCTCCGGCGCGCGTAAGGCCGAGGACGCCGACGTGGTGCTCTTCACCCGGGAGACATTCAGGGAGTTTCCGGACATCTGGGTGACGGACAAGAGCTTCCGCTCACCCCGGAAGGTCACCGACGCGAATCCCCAGCAGGCGAACTACACGTGGGGCAGCGAGGAGCTCGTGCACTGGATCTCCGACGACGGCATCCCGCTGGACGGCATCCTGTACAAGCCCGACGGCTTCGACCCGTCGAAGAAGTACCCGATGATGGTCTACTTCTACGAGCGGAACTCCGACAATCTCCACCGCTACGTCGTGCCCGCTCCGATGCGCTCCATCATCAATTACTCGTTCTACGTCTCCCGCGGGTACCTGCTCTTCGTGCCGGACATCCCCTACGAGATCGGGTATCCGGGGGAGAGCGCGGTGGACGCCGTGGTGCCGGGCGTGCTGTCGCTGGTCCAGAAGGGCTTCGTGGACCGGAAGCACATCGGTGTCGAGGGCCACTCCTGGGGTGGCTATCAGATCGCCTTCATGGTGACCCGCACCAACCTGTTCGCGGCCGCCGAGGCGGGGGCGCCCGTGGTGGACATGCCCTCGTCGTACGGCGGCATCCGCTGGGGCTCCGGGATGAGCCGGCAGTTCCAGTACGAGAAGACGCAGAGCCGCATCGGCGGCTCGCTCTGGCAGGACCCGCTCCAGTACATCGAGAACTCGCCGCTCTTCTGGGCGCCTAAGATCCAGACGCCGCTCCTCATGATGCAGAACGACAAGGACACCGCGGTACCGTGGTACCAGGGAATCGAGTTCTTCACGGCGTTGAGGCGCCTGCACAAGCCCACGTGGCTCATCGTCTACAACGGCGAGCACCACAACCTCTTCCGTGAGCAGGACAGGAAGGACTGGGCCATCCGCATGCAGCAGTTCTTCGACCACTACCTGAAGGGTGCGCCGGCCCCGGTGTGGCTCCAGGAGGGCGTGCCGGCGGTCGAGAAGGGGAAGACGCTGGGTCTCGAGCTGGAGACTGGTAAGACCACCACCGAGCAGGGCGGGGCGGGGGGCTGAGGGGCGTGGTGCTCGGCTCCCGCCGGGACGGAGGCGTGGACGAGGCGTGTCTGCTGCTGTCGAGCGGACTTCCGACGCCGGGGACGGAGCGATGAGCGACGTCCCCGAGCGTCGTCTCGACGACGGCTCCGCCCCGGCGACGCCCGAGGAGCTGCTCGCTCGCCTGGAGGCCCTGGGCATCGAGGCGACCACGCACCGCCACGAGCCCGTGTTCACCGTGGAGGAAGCGCAGGCCGTGAAGGGCGACCTTCCGGGTGCCCACACCAAGAACCTCTTCCTCCGTGACAAGAAGGGCACGATGTGGCTGGTGGTGGCGCTGCACGACCGGGAGGTGGACCTGCACGCTCTGGCCGCCGTGCTGCAGACCCGGGGTCGCCTGTCATTCGGGAGCGCCGAGCGCCTCATGCGCTACCTGGGGGTTACGGCGGGCTCCGTGACGCCGTTCGCTCTGCTGAACGACCATGGCGGCAAGGTGAGCGTCGTGCTCGACTCGGGCTTGCGCGGGCAGGATGTCTGGAACGCGCATCCCCTGGACAACGCCATGACCACCGCTGTGACGCGGGAGGATATGCTGCGTTTTCTGGAGGCGGTGGGACACCCTGCGCGGTGGGTGGAGCTGTAGCGCGGCCGGGCGCGCGCGCAATGATCGCGGATACGAAGCGTAGGAAGGGGTAGCGGGACCCGACGCAACCCCTGTCCAGGAGGTGTCCCATGACCGCGCTCACCCTTCCCGCACCGCACACCGCCAACCAACGGCTCAAGAACGGGTTCGGCCCGAAGCTCGCGCTTTCGTTGGTGGCCGCCACCGTCCTGCACGCGCTCTTTTTCAGCCTGTGGCCCGCCATGAGCGCCACATCGTGGGGCGCGACCGTGAGCCCCACGACCCAGGTGGTGCATGTCGCGACCACGACTCTGCCGCCGGCCCCGAAGACCCTCCCCGTGCCGGCCGCGCCCGTGATCTCCGCCGCGGCGCCGCCCGAAGCGACCCTGGACCTCCCGAGCTGGAACGACGTCGTGAAGCTGCCTTCCCCGCCGGCCCCGAAGGCGGCCGCATCCGAGACGGCGGACAACACGTGGACCGGCCCGGTCACCGTGCAGCCCAGCGTGGCCAATCCCGACACGCTGCGCAGCGCGCTGGAGCGTGCCTATCCCAACCTCCTCCGCGAGGCCGGCATCGGCGGAACCGTGAGACTCCTGGTACGGATAGACACGCACGGCCGGGTGCTGGAGGCGAAGATCGAGCGCTCGTCGGGGTACCGGGCCCTGGACGACGCGGCGCTCAAGGTCTCCGGAATCCTGCGCTTCCATCCGGCCCTGAACCGGGACACCCCCGTCTCGGTCTGGGTCCGGATCCCGGTGACGTTCCAGGTGCACGAGGGCGGCTCACTCCGGTCCTGAAGCCCGGCCCGAGAGTCGCTGGCCGCCGGTACCGCACCTGCCCGGAGCGACCGCCGGCACCGTCGTCTGGGAGTTCACCGAGGGCGTGGACTGGCGCATCGCGCCGGAGGAGCTCTCCCTCTTCCCCGAGCCCTTCCGCTCGCAGCTTCGCCACTACGTCTACCAGGAGGACTCCGGCGTGTACGTCCTCTGCGGGGACAACGCGGAGTTCATGAACCACGCCGACGAGCCCAACTGCGAAGACCCGGAGGGCGAGTACACCCTCACCCGACGGCTCGTCCGCACCGGCGAGGAGCTCACCTGCGACTGCCGGTCCTTCGACCTGGAGTCCCGGGAGAGCGGCTCATCCTCCCGGCTCGATGCGGTACCCTCTCACGTAGGTCACTCCCAGCTCGTCGGTCACGGTCCCCCACACCCGTTCGTGGGAGATCGCTTTCACCGAGAGCACGACGGGGAGCTCCATCTCCGCCAGGAGCGCTCCCTCGTCGCCGTAGACCGCCCAGCGCTGTACCGTCGCATGCTCCGGCGGCGTCTCGCCGACCCAGAGCCGACCCTGATCGTCCCAGAGGAGCGCGCGGTAGAAGGGGAGGTGATCGGGAAAGCCCGTGGAGTCCCAGGCGGCTTCGACGGCGTGGATCATGTCCCGGTTCACCGGTGTGCCCTTGGGCGGCTTCGTGTACCGGCTCCGATACGCGTCGATGGAGTCCTGGGATAGCGTGGGGGCCTCGGCCTGGCGGCGGATGACGAGGTCCGGCTTGGGCATGGCTCCGTGGTACCCGCCCGGTGGGGCCGCAGGGAGGTTGAAGAGCGCCACCTGATACGTGGATCCGTCTCCGTACGCCGCTCTGCCGTCCCGGCGTACGGCCAGCTGGGGGCCCGCGCGGCCGAGAGCGCTCATGGCGCTGCAGCCGGTCGCCCAGTAGATGGGAAGCGTGGCCGCGTTGGTGAGGATGGCGACGGTGTCCCGGACGGCACCTGTCGGGTCGAGGGTCACCGCCTTCCAGAGGGGACGGAGGTCCTTGGGTCGCGGCATGCTGCAGCCGGTGATGAAGACCGCCACGAA
>JAJDNC010000020.1 GCA_022340865.1 Gemmatimonadota bacterium | reverse complement strand
GCCGATCTCGTTCTCCGTGGCGCCCTGGAAGACCGGGGTCTTGGCCTCGAAGCCGAGCATCATGGCCGCCCACCCCAGGTGCGTCTCCAGGATCTGGCCGACGTTCATCCGGGACGGCACGCCCAGCGGATTCAGCACGATCTCCACCGGCCTGCCGTCGGGCAGGAAGGGCATGTCCTCCTCTGGAGCGATGCGCGCGATGATGCCCTTGTTCCCGTGGCGGCCGGCCATCTTGTCGCCCACGGAGATCTTCCGCTTCTCGGCGACGTAGGCCTTCACGAGCTGGACCACGCCGGGGGGAAGCTCGTCGGGCTGGAAGACCTTGTCGATCTGCTCCTCGGTCTTCTCGCGCACGCGCTGTATGCGCCGCTGGGACTCGTCCACGACCCGGCGGATGCGCTCGCTTGCGTCCTTGTTGACCACCTTGAGCGTGGCGAGATCGACCCTGTTGAAGTTGAGCTCGTCGATCTGGTCCTTGGTGAGCTTGGTGCCCTCGTCCAGGATGGGCTGGACCGTGCCCTTCTTGAGCATCAGCGACACGGTCTGACGCTGCAGGATGTCCCGGAGCTCTTCGTCCCGGGCCTCGGAGATGCGCTGGATCTCCTCCCGCTCCAGCGTGCGGAACGAGCCGATCTTGGCGCCGTGCTCCTTCTCCAGGAGCGGGTCGTCCACGCGCCGGGAGAAGATCTTCACGTCGATGACCGTGCCGCTCATGCCCGGGGGCACGCGCAGCGAGGAGTCCTTCACGTCCTTGGCCTTCTCACCGAAGATGGCGGTGAGGAGCTTCTCCTCCGGAGACAGCTCCGTCTCGCCCTTGGGCGTGATCTTGCCCACCAGGATGTCGCCGCTCTTCACCCGCGCGCCGATGCGCACGATGCCGCGCTCGTCCAGGTCGACGAGGCTCTCCTCCGCGACGTTGGGAATCTCGCGGGTGATCTCCTCCATGCCCCGCTTGGTGTCCCGAACGTGGAGCTCGAGCTCCTGGATGTGGATGGACGTGAAGACGTCGTCCTTCACCAGCTTCTCGCTGATGACGATGGCGTCCTCGAAGTTGTGCCCGTACCACGGCATGAACGCCACCAGGACGTTGCGCCCCAGGGCCAGCTCGCCGTTGTCGGTGCTGGGCCCGTCGGCGATGATGTCGCCCGGCTTCACCTCCTCGCCCGCCCGGATGAGCGGCCGCTGGTTGATGGCCGTGTCCTGGTTGGTGCGCCAGAACTTCTTCAGGCGGTACCGGTCGAACTGGGCGAGCTTCGCCAGCGGCTGGTCGGCCTGGCCCGGCTTCACCGAGCCCGTGTCCACCACGATCTCGTCGGCGGTGACGTGCACCACGGTGCCACCGCGCCGGGCGGTGATGACCGCACCCGAGTCCGACGCCACCTTCGCCTCGAGGCCGGTGCCCACCAGAGGTGCGTCCGTATAGAGGAGCGGTACCGCCTGGCGCTGCATGTTCGAGCCCATGAGGGCGCGGTTCGCGTCGTCGTGCTCCAGGAACGGGATGAGGGCCGCGGCCACCGACACGAGCTGGTCCGGCGCCACGTCCATGAAGTCGATCTCCTCCGGGCGGAGGAGCGGGAAGTCGCCCCGCTCACGGCACAGCACGAACTCGTTCCTGAACGAGCCGTCGTCGTCGAGGGGGGCGTTGGCCTGCGCGATGCGCGCCTCTTCCTCCTCGTTGGCGCTGAGCCACTCGAGCTTGGTGGTGACCTTGCCCTTCTTCACCACGCGGTACGGCGTCTCGATGAAGCCGAGCTCGTTGATGCGCGAGTAGCACGTGAGCGACGTGATGAGGCCGATGTTAGGACCCTCCGGCGTCTCGATGGGGCACATGCGCCCATAGTGCGAGTAGTGCACGTCGCGCACCTCGAAGCCCGCACGCTCACGGGTGAGGCCGCCGGGGCCCAGGGCCGACAGGCGTCGCTTGTGGGTCATCTCCGCCAGCGGATTCGTCTGGTCCATGAACTGGCTGAGCTGACTGGACCCGAAGAACGCCTGGATCACCGCCGATACCGTGCGGGCGTTGACCAGGTCGTCGATGTTGATCTTCTCGGGATCCGTGTTGATGGACATCCGCTCCTTCACCAGTCGCGCCATGCGCGACAGGCCCACGCTGAACTGGTTGGCGATGAGCTCGCCCACCGTGCGGATGCGGCGGTTGCCCAGGTGGTCGATGTCGTCGGTGAAGCCCCGCCCCTCGTTCAGGTCGATGAGGTAGCGGATGATGGCGACGAAGTCCTCCTTGGTGAGGACCGTCGTGGCCCGCGGCACGTCCACGGTCAGGCGCTGGTTGATCTTGTAGCGTCCGACGCGACCCAGGTCGTACCGCTTGGGGTTGAAGAACACCCGGTCCAGCGCCGTGCGGGCGGTCTCCACGTTGGGCGCCTCGCCCGGCCGCAGCAGCGAGTAGATGGCGTGGAGCGCGTCCTCCTCGGACTCGGTGGGGTCCTTGCGCACCGTGTTCTTGACGAGGGGGCTCTCGCCGCGCAGCGACTGCCGGTTGCTCCGGTAGATCTTGATCTTCTTGACGCCGAGACGCTCCAGCACGCCGAGGACCTCCTCGTCGATCTCCTCGGCCTCCTCCACCAGCACCTCGCCGGTCTCGGGATCCACCAGCTCCTCGGCGATGACCTTGCCCAGCACCTCGTTGCGGCCCTTGGCGTCGGTCTTGCCGAGCTTGACGTCGCCCACGTCGTAGAAGAGCCGGAAGATGTCGGGGTCGGCGGAATAGCCCAGGGCCCTGAGCAGCGCCGTCGCCGGGAACTTCTTCTTCTTGTCGATGTGGACGTAGCAGATGTCGTTGATGTCGATGGTGAACTCCACCCACGACCCCCGGAAGGGGATGATCCGGGCGCTGTACAGCTTGGTCCCGTTCGGGTGGATGCTCTCCTCGAACACGACGCCCGGCGAGCGGTGCAGCTGGCTCACCACCACGCGCTCGGCGCCATTGATGATGAAGGTGCCGAGCTCGGTGAGGAGCGGGAGATCGCCGAGATAGACCTCCTTCTCGATGATGTCCCGGGGACGCCGCTCCGTGCCCTTCTTGGCGCCTTCCTCGAGCTGCTCCCAGACGATGAGCCGGAGAGTCGCCTTGAGGGGCGCGGCGTACGTCATGTCGCGCTCGATGCACTCCTCGACGGAGTACTTGGGCTCACCCAGGGCCGAGCTGACGTACTCGAGGGTGAAGTTCTCGTTGACGTCCGAGATCGGGAAGATCTCCCCGAACACCCGATCGAGACCGAAGTCCCACTGCTGGTCCGGATCGGGTGCGGCCTCCACGAGCTTCTCGAACGAACGCAGCTGGACGTCGAGCAGGTTCGGCATCGGCATGACTGACTTGAGCTTGGCGAAGCTCACCACCGGCCGATTGTCTTTGCGCAGTTCCAACGTGCTTCCCCCTTACAGGATGGCCCGCACCGGGCGGGCACCGAGCGTCTCGGGTTCTACTGTGTTTCCCTGCGGCAACAAGCGCGCGAATCCCCGTCCCATGGGTACACCCCTCTCCAGGGGGCACCCACGGCGGGGACCCTCGCGTGCTGTCCGTATCTGCGTCGCCCCATGGGCGACGGCTACTTCAGCGCCACCGATGCGCCAACTTCCTCCAGCTTGGCCTTCATGGCCTCTGCATCAGCCTTCGACACGCTCTCCTTCACATTGCCCGGCGCACCGTCGACCAGGTCCTTGGCCTCCTTGAGGCCCAGGCCGGTGAGCTCACGCACCACCTTGATGACCTGGATCTTCTTGTCCCCGATACCCTCGAGGACGACGGTGAACTCGTCCTTCTCCTCCTCGGCCGGGGCGGCATCGCCACCCCCGGGCATCGCCATCGGCGCGGCCACGGCCGCCGTGACGTTGAACTTCTCCTTGAACGCCTCAACGAACTCGGAGAGCTCGAGGACCGTCATGTTGCCGATGGTGTCGAGGAGCTCCTCGTGCTTCGTCGCCATGATCCGTGCTTCCTCCTGGCTGTTTCCGGCCTGGGCCGGCGATTGGGTTGACCCTGTTCTGTCTACCAGGGACGCGCCCGCGTCCCCCTGTGCACACTGCCCGGGAACCGGGCGCTAACCGCCTGCCCCTTCGCCTTGATCCCGCTTCTCGTGAAGCGCGTCGAGGAGGCCGGCCATTTCCTGAAGCTTGCCCTCGAGGGCCGCGGCCAACTGGGCCATGGGCGCCTCCAGGGCGCCCGCCAGCTGGGACAGCAGCACCTGACGGGAAGGCAGCTTCGCCAAACGCGTGATCTGCTCGGCGTCCAGGACCTGCCGGTCCAGGATCCCGAGCTTGAACACCGGCTTGCTGTCGTGGTCCTTCGCGAAGTCCGAGAGGGCCTTCGCCGGGGTCACGGCGTCGTCTCCGAAGATGACCCCGGTGGGACCCGTGAGGTCCTCGAAGACGTTGGGCAGATCGGTGTCGTCCAGGGCGAGCTTCGCCAGACGGTTCTTCACCACCACGTACTCGGCCCCGGACGCCTTCAGCGAGCGACGGAGCTTCGTGATGGACTTGACGTCCAACCCCGTGAAGTCGGTGAGGTACACCACCGGCGCGTTGCGCATGCGCTCCCGGAGGTCCGAGACGAACGACGCTTTTTCGGTGCGATTCATCACGCCCTCCGGTACAGGTTCGGGTCGATGTGGACGCCCGGACCCATGGTGCTCGAGACGGTCACGCTCTTCACGTACGTGCCCTTGGCCGCCGAGGGCTTGGCACGAACGATCTGGTCCATGAACGCCCCCAGGTTCTCGGAGAGCCGCTCCACCGGGAACGACACCTTGCCGATGGGCGCGTGCACGTTCCCCGTCTTGTCCACGCGGAACTCGATCTTGCCCGCCTTGATCTCCTTCACGGCCCGACCGACGTCCAGGGTCACGGTTCCGGCCTTGGGCGTCGGCATGAGGCCTCGCGGACCGAGCACCCGGCCCAGCGGACCCACCTTGCCCATGAGGTCGGGCGTCGCGACGGCGACGTCGAAATCGAGCCACCCTTCCTTGATCTTGTCGATGAACTCCACGCCCACGAAGTCGGCGCCCGCGTCCTTGGCCTCCTGCGCCTTGTCGCCCTGGGCTATGGCCAGGACGCGCACGGACTTGCCGGTGCCGTGGGGCAGGACGACCGTGCCGCGGACGATCTGATCGGCCTTGCGCGGGTCCACTCCCAGACGCGTCGCGACCTCTACGGTCTCGTCGAACTTCGCGAAGGAGAGCTCCTTGACGAGCTTGATCGCCTCGTCGGGCGCGAGCTTGACGCCTACGGGCACCGCCGAGCGGGCCGTGGCGAAGCGCTTCCCTGTTGCTGGCATCCTTGCCTCGAGCCGTCCTGTTCGCCCTCCCACCGCTGGACGGCTCTCAGTCGGTGGTGCTCGGGTGGAGCCCTCGTGGCTCCGAACCTCTCATGTCCTTCGACTACCGGTGGGCGTCGTTACCGGCGCCGCGCCTCAGGAGCAGCCGTGCTGCGGACGCTTCGCGTCCGACCCCCGTTCGGCGGGACACTGCCACCGCCTCCCTTCGGGTCGGAGTACCATCCGCAGCTTTGGTTGTTCGGCTCCCTTCCGCTCCCAGCCTCCTTCGTTACCAGCTGCTACGCCTCGACCTCCACGCCCATGGACCGTGCCGTGCCCGCGATCATCTTCATCGCGGCCTCCACGTCGTTGGCGTTGAGGTCGGGCATCTTCGTCTCCGCGATCTGACGCAGCTGCGCCTGCGTCAGCGTCCCGACCTTCTCACGGTTCGGTACGCCGGAGCCCTTGGGGATCCCCAGCGCCCGCTGGATGAGGACCGCTGCGGGGGGCGTCTTCGTGATGAAGGTGAAGGAGCGGTCCGCGTAGACCGTGATCTCCACCGGGATCGTGATCCCCTGCTTGTCCTGGGTCCGCGCGTTGAACTGCTTGCAGAACTCCATGATGTTGACGCCGTGCTGACCCAGGGCCGGGCCCACGGGCGGCGCCGGGTTGGCCTGGCCACCCGGGACATGGAGCTTGATGAACCCGATAACCTTCTTCGCCATCGTCTATCGCCCTCAGTAGCCCTTCAGCTGCGTGTAGTCCAACTCGACGGACGTCGGCCGTCCGAAGAGGGAGACCTCCACCTTCACCTTGCCCTTGTCGGCGTAGATCTCCTGCACCGTTCCCGAGAAGTCGGTGAAGGGTCCCTGCGTGATCTCCACCACCTGGTCGATGTGGAAGGGGATCTCCTCCCGCGAGGCCTTCTCCTCTTCCACCTCGACACCCAGGATCTTGTTGATCTCCTCGTCCCTCAACGGCTGCGGCGCCTTGCCCGAGCCCACGAACTTGATGACGCCCTGGATGTTGTTGATGGCGTGCATGGTCCGCTCGTTCATCGTCATGTGCACGAGCACGTATCCGGGGTAGAGGCGCCGGGTCACGGTGACCCGCTTGCCGTTGCGGATCTCCATGACGTCCTGCGTCGGCACTATGACGTCGCGGATCTCCTTGGACTCCGGAGCAGCCCCAGGCTCTTCCTCGATCTTTCGCTGGATGAGCTTCTGGACCTTGTTCTCGTGCCCCGAGTAGGTCTGGATCGCGTACCACCGCGTGTCGGACATCAGGCCCCGAAGATCCCCATGATGTAGCCGACGATCGTGCGGATGACGACATCCATCATCCAGATGATCATGGCGATGGCGACGGTGAACGCGAGCACCACCAGGGTCGCGTTCTTGAGCTGATCCCAGTCCGGCCACGTGACCTTCTGGAGCTCCGTCCAACACTCCTCTACGAAGGTCCGCGTGTCCTTGATGCGTTCGGCGACGGCCATGGCGGCTACTTCGTTTCCTTGTGCGTGGTGTGCTTGCGGCACCGCGGGCAGAACTTGCGATACTCCACCCGCTCGGGGTGGACCCGCTTGTTCTTGGTCTTCGAGTAGTTCCGCTCCTCGCACTCTGTGCAGGCGAGGATGATCTTGTCGCGAGGCATTGATCCAGTCCTTACTCGTCGCTGTACCCCGGCCGGGGCGGGGTCTCAGCACATCGTGTCGTCACGTGCCGTGGTCGCTGTCCGAGCGCCACCAGAGCTCTGGGCGGGGCTTGAACCCGCGACCTCATCCTTACCAAGGATGCGCTCTACCGCTGAGCTACCAGAGCGCTTCTTCCTCCTTCTCCTTCTTCCTTCTTCGCTCCCCGGCTTCCGGCCGGGAAAGCGGGAGACGGGACTCGAACCCGCGACCCTCAGCTTGGAAGGCTGATGCTCTAGCCAACTGAGCTACTCCCGCGCTGCCGTCCCACGGCCACTGCCCCACGGCGAACGGAGTGGTGGGGGGAGGATTCGAACCTCCGAAGGCATTGCCAACAGATTTACAGTCTGTCCCGTTTGACCGCTTCGGTACCCCACCAAGTTGCACCCCGACACAAACACGGTGGCTTTCGAACGGTGCTGCATCTCGCCCTGCGTCGCGACGCGGAAAAGAAGCCGCCCCCGACGCTCAGAGGCGGCCATCTATGAACGAGCTTTGAAAGCTAACCCTGTGTAACGAGGCCATCAAGCCCTGCAATGCGGGCGTTTTCCCGGCCTCCTCGTCGCCGCGGGACGGTCCGCACGAGTGTGTCACGGAGCGTCTCCGGCGACCTCGGCCGAAGCACGCGAAGCTGGCGGAGGGACTCGAACCCCCAACCTGCTGCTTACAAGGCAGCTGCTCTGCCAGTTGAGCTACGCCAGCGACAGGGGGCAAGGTAACATCCCCCCGGCGAAAGTTCGCGGGAGGCGTGCCGCTGCGGGGCAGGCCCCGCTCAGCCACCGGAACCGCCCACGACCTTCCACCGGGTGCCCGCGGGGCCGTCCTCGAGGACGATGCCCCGCGCGGCCAGCTCGGCGCGGATGCGGTCGGCCTCGGCGAAATCCCTGCTCTTGCGGGCCGCCGCCCGTGCCTCGATGAGGGCTTCCACCTCCGCCGCCAGCGCCGGGTCCGCGGTCCGCGCCCCACGGGCCACCTCCAGCAGCCCGAGGACGTCGTCCACGGAGCGCAGGGCGGCCCGAGCCGCGTCCTGGTCCTCCGCCGGAACGGACCCCTTGCCGTCCAGCTCGCCGTTCACACGGTTCACGAAGGTGAAGAGGGCCCCCAGCGCGTCGGCGGAGTTGAAGTCGTCGTCCATGGCCGCCCGGAAGGTCGCCAGGAGCTCCTCCGCGAGGGCCTGGAGGCCCGTGCCCGGCGCGTCGGCCGCGGTGGGGAGCGCCTCGAGCCGGGCCTCGAAGTCCACCAGCCGCTGGACGGCGCTCCTCGAGGCGTCCAGCCCGGCACGGGTGAAGTTGAGCTCCCTCCGGTACTGGGCCGCGACGAGCTGGTGACGGATGGACGCGGGATCGTACCCCTCCTCCAGGAGCTGGCGGACGGTGACGAAGTTGCCCAGCGACTTCGACATCTTCCGCCCCTCCACCAGGAGGTGCTTCACGTGGAGCCAGTGGCGCACGAACGTGTGGCCCGTGGCCGCCTCGGACTGGGCGATCTCGTTCTCGTGGTGGGGGAAGACCAGGTCCTCGCCACCCAGGTGGAGGTCCAGGGTCTCGCCCAGCTCGGAGATGCTCATCACCGAGCACTCCAGATGCCAACCCGGTCGGCCCCGGCCCCACGGCGAGTCCCAGGCCGCACCCGCCCGCTCGTCGTCGTCGGTGGCCGCCTTCCACAGGGCGAAGTCCCGCGCGTCCTCCTTCTCGTACTCGTCCTGGGCGACGCGGGCCCCCACCCTGAGCGAGGCGGGGTCGATGCCCTTGAGCCTGCCGTATCCGGGGAACTTCGCGATGGAGAAGTACACCGCTCCGTCGTCGGCCTGGTATGCATAGCCGCCGTCGACGAGCCGCTCCACCCAGGCGATCATCGCGTCGACGCAGGCGGTGGCCCTGGGGTACACGTCGGCGGGACGGATCCCCAGGGCCCGGGCGTCCTCCAGGAAGGCCTCGCCGTAGCGCTCGGTGTAGGCGCCCACGCTCACGCCCTCCGCCACCGCACCTCTGATGGTCTTGTCGTCGACGTCCGTCAGGTTCATCACCATGCGCACGTCGTAGCCGCTCCACTCCAGGTACCGATGCACCAGGTCGGTGAACAGGAAGTACCGGAAGTTCCCGACGTGGGCGAAGTCGTAGATGGTGGGCCCGCACGCGTACATGCGGACCCGACCCTCCTCCATGGGGACGAACGTCTCCAGGGATCGGCTGAGCGTGTCGTAGACCTTCAGTGCCATGACCTCTTCCGTGGGGATGGGTTCCGGGGGAAAGCTCAGGGTCTTCCCGCCGCCGCGATCTCCTCCGACAGGCTCAGGACCGCAGCGCGGGGATCGGGGGCGCGCGTGACGGGACGCCCCACAACCAGATAGTCGGCGCCGGCCGCCACGGCCTCGGCGGGAGTGGCTACCCGCCTCTGGTCTCCCCGGTCCGCGCCGGCCGGCCGGATCCCCGGCGTGACCAGGAGGAGGTCGGAGGGCACGCTGCGCCGCAGCCAGGAGGCCTCCAGAGCGGAGGCCACGAGGCCGTCCATGCCGGCGTTCCGGGCCAGCTCCGCCAGGCGGGCCACCTCGTCACGCACGGAGTCGATCTCACGTCCCCAGACCACCTCCACCTCGCTGGCACCGAGAGACGTGAGGAGGGTCACGGCGACGAGCTTGACGCGCTCCTTCGCCGCCTCCCGTGCGGCTTCGAGCATGCGCGGGCCGCCCGCCACGTGCACCGTGAGGAGCTCAACGTCGAGGCCGGCGGCACTCCTCACCGCTCCGGCCACCGTGTTGGGGATGTCGTAGAGCTTGAGGTCCAGAAACACCCGCCTGTCGCGCTCCCCGAGCGCGCGCACCACGTCGGGCCCTCCCCGGGTGTAGAGCTCCAGGCCCACCTTGTAGAACCCGCACGCGTCACCGACGCGGTCCACCAGGGCGAGGGCCTCCTCGGCGGACATGCCGTCCAGCGCCACGATGAGCTCCGCCATCTAGGTCCTCTCCGACATCCGTGTTCGGGTTCCCGTGGTCGGGCGCACCCCGTGGTCTCCCGGGGCCGGGGCCACGAGGTCGCTCCAGGACCTCACTCCCCGACGGGTGCCCCAGCGCCCCAGATCCCGCACGATGCGCGCACCCGCCCTCGGATCGGCGAAGTTGGCGGTCCCGACCTGCACGAGCGAGGCGCCGGCCCGGGCGTACGCCACCGCGTCCAGAAAGTGGCTCACGCCTCCCACGCCCACCAGCGGGAGCCGAGTCGCCCGGCGGGCCCTGCTCACCGCGAGCAGGCCGGTGGGGCGAAGGGCGGGACCGCTCATGCCGCCGGGACCCGCTCCCAGCTCCGGGGTGCCGTCGCCGTGCAACAGGACGCCCGGCAACGTGTTCACCAGGGTGAGGCCATCGGCTCCGGCGTCCGTGGCGATACCCACGGTGCTCTCCAGGGCCGGGTCGTTGGGGGCGAGCTTGGCGAGCAGAGGGCGCTCCGTCCGCGCCCTACACGCCTCCACCACCGACCGCACGGCGTGGGGGTCCAGGGCGAAGGGCCGTCCCCCCACCACCGACACGTTGGGACACGACAGGTTCAGCTCGAAGCCCAGGAAGCCGTCGGCGTCGTTCAGGCCCTCCACCAGGGCCTGGTACTCCTCCACGCGCTCCCCGGCCACGCTGACGAAGACCCTGGGGAGGCGCACGTTGTCCCGGATCCAGGGGAGCTTCTCGCGGCGCACCACCTCCAGGCCCGGGTTCGCCAGGCCCACCGAGTTGAGCATGCCCGCGCCGAACTCCGCCACTCGGGGAGCGGGGTTGCCGGCGCGGGGCTCGAGGGTCACCGATTTGGTGACGAACCCGCCCAGGACCTCGAGATCGAGCACGTCGGCCAGCTCCCGGCCGAAGCCGCACGTACCGGAGGAGAGCAGCACCGGGTTCTGGAAGGTGGCCCCGAAGAGCTCGATGTCGAGTCTCAACGCGTGACGATCTCCTTGAGTCGCCGGGCGAGCTCCGCCTCGAGGTCATCGATGCCCGGAGCCGGCTCCCCGCGGGCGGCCAGAACGTAAGGGCTCGTGGCGTGTCGCTCCAGGCGTCCCCGGAGCCAGGCCCGGTCTCCCTCGTCCTGTGTCAACGACAGGGCGGCCAGCAGCGCCTTCGGCACCCAGGGGTCGCCGGGAGCCGAGTCGGCGTATGCGAGATAGAGGCTCCGGGCCACCGCCTGCGCACCCAGCCTGTCCCGGGCCGTCTCGGCGGCGGCGAACCACGCCAGGGGCTCACGCGGGGCCACCTCCACCAGACCGTCGAACCTCCGGATGGCGCCCAGCAGAGCCGCCACGGACGAATCCTCCTTCGACCCCACCAGCAGGCGTGCGACGTCGTGCACCGCGCCGGCATCCCGGGTGGCCCCCAGCCGCCAGTGTGCCAGGGTGAGGCGGGCCTCGACGGCCGCGGGGCCCACACCGTCGGCCACGTGGCGGGCGATGGACTCGGCAACCGTGGTGTCTCCGGCCGCGCGCAGCAGACGCGCACGCTCGACCCGGATCCGTCCGCGCGGAGTGCTGGCCCACGTGGTGGTGTCGATGCCCCCCAGAAAGCGCGCCGCGACCCCCGCGCCCCAGCGGGTTGCCGCCGCCCCCGCCAGAGTCGCCACCGTGTCCTCCCGCGCGCCGGCTTCCCGGTACGAGAGGAGCCGATCGAAGCTGGTACGCGCCCGCAGCGTGTCGTCGTAGTGAACCGCCCAACGGGCGCGGGCGAGGGTAGCGGAGGTGCGCAGGGCGCGGTCCATCTCCGTCGCCTGTCGCAGATCCCACCAGCCCATGTCCGTGGTGCCGGCGGCCAGCAGGACGTCACCCCGCCACAGATGCCCCTCCGCAGCGACGGGACCGCGCCGCAGCTTCGCCAGCGCCTGGCTCACCAGGGACGTGCCCTCCCCCACCTCGCCTCCCGTGAGGAGCGCGATGCCCCGGTACAGGCGTGCCTCCATCTTCATCTCGGGCGTGCTCGCCAGCTCCTCCGACCTGGCCAGGGCCGCCTCCGCCGCGGCGAGATTGCCGAGACGCAACCGGGCCCGACCCAGGAGGAGGAGGGCATCCGCGGCCCATGGCCCCGCCGGCTGGTCGCGGTAGCCTTCGGCCGCCTTGCGCACCACGTCGCGGTAGCGCACGTCCGCAACGGAGTCCTGGCCGGCCCGGCGGGCGTGCTCTCCCTCGTTCAGAAGGCGCTGGGCGTTGTAGAGCGCGTTGTAGTACACACAACCCGAGAGCAGTCCGGCCACGCCGAGCAGGGCGACGCGCCGCGCCTTCACCGGCCCCCCGGATTCTCCCCGCCCGCGTTTCCACTCCGGGGGGGATACCGCCCGAAGAAGTCCTGGACCGCCTTGGTGATGGCGGCGGCCACCTTCTTCCGGAAGGACTTCTCGCCCAGCAGGCGGGCGTCCTGCGGGTTGGAGAGGTACCCCACCTCCACGAGCACCGCGGGCATGAGCGCGTTGGTGATCACCGCCAGAGGAGCCTGCCTCACTCCCCGGTCCGGAGCGGGATCCACCTTCGCCATCTCGTCCTGCACCATCTGGGCGAGGAGCGACGACCAGTGCTGCGTGTTGAGGTTCTTCATGTCACGCAGGATGTAGTCCAGGTCGCTGCTGGCCTTCCCGGCGGTGGTGTCCACGCCCAGGGGGGAGTTCTCGATGGCGGCCACCCGGCGCTCGTGCTCGGTACGGGCCTCCGACAGGATGTAGGTCTCGAAGCCCCGTGCCTCTCGTCCCGACGTCGTCGAGTTGGCATGGATGGAGATGAACACGCCCGGCCTGTCACCCTTGAGGCGCGTCGCCATCTGACCCCGGTCCCAGAGCGCGATGAGCGTGTCGGTATGGCGCGTGAGATAGACCTTCAGGTTGGGCACCTTCTCCAGGTCCGCCGCCAGGTCCTTGGCGATGGCCAGCGCCACCGTCTTCTCCTCGAGGCCTCCTATCCCGATGGTTCCGGGATCGCTGCCGCCGTGACCCGGGTCGATGACCACGACGCGGGTCCCGTTGTCGGGGAGGAGCATCACGGGCTTCCCGGTCGCCGGCGCCGCGTTCTTCCATAGAAGGGTCAGCGAGTCGCCGTCGAACGCATAGCTGTCCGGGAGCCGTTGGGGAAGGAAATCCGAGAGCAGCTGCAGGGGAACGTAGAGGGCCCCGCCCCGCACGTACGGGACGTCGGCGAGCTGGAGAACGGCATTGTTCCAGCGGAAGAACGGAGTGCCCGCGCGCAGCTCGACGTGGCTTCCGCCCGGGCCGTCCAGGGTGGCACGGCCGTCGAGGACGTCCACCTTCCAGCCCAGGGAGTCGAGGAGGGTGGCGCCCACCGCCGAGAACCCGTGTGTCACGTTCACGGAGACCGACCATCGCGCGCCGCCGCCCTCCACGTGCAGCACCGGGCGGGACTGGGCGGTGGCGGTCCGCGGCGCCAGGGCCGCCAGCCCCACCACCAGCATCAGCAGCCGCGCCCGCCGTCCGGAGGGCCTCACGACTCCTCTCCCCGCCTCACGGCCCTGCGGGCTTCGCGCTCCTGCTCCCGCCGCCGCAGAGCCTCGCGCTTGTCGTGGAGCTTGCGCCCCCGTGCCAGCGCCAGCGTCACCTTGGCATGGCCCCGTGAGAAGTAGATCTGGAGCGGAATCAGCGTGAGCCCCTTCTCCTCGACCTTTCCCACCAGACGACGGATCTCCTCCCGGTGGAGCAGCAGCTTGCGCGGGCGGACCGGGTCCACGTTGAAGCGGTTCGCCTGCTCGTACGGGCTGACGTGCACGCCCTCGAGCCAGACCTCCCCACGCTCCAGTCGGGCGAAGGCGTCCTGGAACGAGGCACGGCCGTCGCGCAACGACTTCACCTCCGGTCCCTTGAGCACGATCCCGGCCTCGAAGGTCTCCAGGATGTCGTACTCGTGACGGGCCTTGCGGTTGGTGGCCACGTTCCGGCGACCGTCTTCGGCGCTCATGGTGGGGTCTCCCGACCTGGGGTCGGTGGGAGTGCCGTCCGGGGCGCGACGGGGTTCATCTGGCTCGGGAGATGGGGACGACCGCGCCCGCCCCGGCCGGAGCCATGCGCCGCCGGAGCCACGTCACTGCTCCCCCTGGAGGGTCGCACGCACCTGCACCCGAGCCGCCTTCCGCATCGTGTATACCTGGGCCACCTCGCCCCCCACGATAAACACTGCCGCTTCGTAATAGATCCAGAGGATGAAGACGGCCACGGTGGCCAGGTTTCCGAACGTGGTCGTGAAGTCCGCGGCCGACGTGAAGTACCACGAGGTCACCCACTTGATGGACTCGTGGAGCACCGCCGAGAACGTCGCGGCGACCAGCGAGCTGCGCCACGGAATGCGTCGCGCCGGGAGGTATCGGTACACCACGAGGAAGAGCGCCCATATGGAGGCGAAGGCGACGCTCCTGCCCAGGATCTGATCGGCGAGCCCTACGGCCGGGACGCCGAGCCCCAGGATGCGCACGCCGTACTTGACCGCGGCCTCCATGGAGATGGTCGCACCCAGGTTGAGCGTCAGGAAGAACACCCCCACCACCACGACCTGCGCGTCGAAGAGCTTTCCCATGATGAGGCCGCGGGCCTGGGAGATGTCGAAGATCTCCCGGAGCACCACGCGCACGGTGCCCGCCAGGCGCATGGCCAGCCACACGAAGACCAGAGCGCCGATGACGGTCAGGTCCGTGCGTTGGCTCAGCAGACCCTCGGTGATCTGCTGGACGATGGGCGTGAGCCCTTCGCTTCCGGCGACCTGCGGCAGGTTCTCCTGGATAAGGGAGACGATGGCCTGCACCGGATCCCTCACCTGGGCATGGAGCACGAACCCCGTGAGGCCCACCCCCAGGACCAGGAGGGGGATCATGGCCAGGATGATGTTGAAGGCCACCGCCCCCGCCATGAAGAAGACGTCGTCCTCGAAGGTCTTCTCCCAGAGTCGATGCAGGAACCCGCCGAGGCGGTGCCGCAGGCTGGGTGCGTGGGTCACTTCAGACCTCTGTCTCGGGCGCTCGACGTCGTTCTCCCCCTGGTGGATGTCGAGACGCCGCGGCGGGTCCCGTTGCCCGCCGCGGCGTCCACAGGCCAGGGAATCGCCGACTCACGGACCGGAGTCTCGATCCCCGGGGAACTTTCAGGCCTCATCCTCCTCGTCACTGCCGGCATCGTCGCCGTCGTCGCCGTCTTCCGGCGCGGCCACCGCCTTGCGCGCGGCATCGACGCCGGCACGGTAGGCGACCTTGGACCGCTCGAGCTTGCGCTCCAGATCGTCCCGGGCGCTCCGCGCGGCGCTGCGGCCCGCGTCCACCGCTTCCTTCACGTCGTCGATCCTGGATTGGACGCCCTCGCGGGCCACCTCGAGGCGCTCCTCGAGCCGCTTCTGCGCGTCACGGATGCGCTCCTCGGCGGACACCCTCAGGCGCCGGCCGTGCTCCTTCAGGTCGTCCTGCGTCTCCTTGCCGGACTTCGGCGCGAGCAGCAGCGCGATGCCGGCGCCCAGAAGCGCACCGAGGACGAAAGAGCCGACCTGACCGCCGCCTCGCTCGACGACGATGTAGGGGACCTCGTCGCGTTCACTCATTGTGCCTCCTTGACCGACCGTAGCCGCCGCTCCCCGCCGGGGCAGCGCGCGGTGGTGGAGCGGTGGTGGACTGGAATACTAACCGACCCAGAACGGCTCGTCACGTAACCGACGCCCCTGCCGCGAGCTTCCCGACGCGGACCGGCCGCTCACCCGGGCCGACCCCGGGTCCGTCACACGATCCAGCGCGGGTCCCCCTCCCCCAGGTCGGGCGCCTCGTACCCCTCTCTCCCCAGAAGCCCGTATGTGAGCCGCTTGCTCAGCTCCACGCCCGGCTGGTCGAGAGCGTCCACGTTGTAGAGCGCCCCCGCGTAGACCGTGGCGAACTCGAAGAGCATGAAGAGCTGGCCCAGCACGTGGGCGTCCATGCGCGGCACGAGGATGGTGGCGTTGGGGCGGCCCTCCCGGCGCAGCGCCTCCGCCGTGGCGCGGCGCTCCGCGTCCAGGAGCTCACCCAGGGTGCGCCCTCCGAGGTACGCCAGGGAGGGGATCTCCGGGTGGCGGCCGGGAATCGCCACGTCCCGCTCCGGATCCGGCGACGAGACGAAGAGCACCACCTTGTCCCTCGGTCCCTCCATGAAGAGCTGCAGGAGGGAGTGCTGGTCCGACGCCCCCACCGAGGCCAGGGGGGTGGGGCCGGTGTACGCCTCCTCACCGTCCAGCGTCTTCGCCTTGCCCAGGGATTCCGCCCACAGCTGCTGGAACCACAGGGCGAAGGAGCGGAGCCGGTCCGCGTACGGCATGAGCACGTGGACGTGACACCCGGCCTCGGTGTCGGCGGCGTGCAGGAGCGTGGCCAGCACCGCCGCCGGGTTCTGCTTGAGCTCCGGCGCCCGGCAGCGCTCCTCCATCTCCCCGGCACCCGCGAGGAGCGCGTCCACGTCCACGCCGCACACCGCCGCCGGGAGGAGCCCCACCGGCGAGAGGACGGAGAAGCGTCCCCCCACGTTTTGGGGCACCGTGAGGGCGGGAATCCCCTCGGCTTCGGCGATCTGCCGAAGCGCGCCCACCTCCGCGTCGGTGGTGAACAGGAAGTGGCCGCGCGCACGGTCCGCGTCCACGGCCTCCTCCATCCAGCCCCGGGCCACGAGATACTGTGCCATGGTCTCCGCCGTGGCGCCCGACTTGCTCACCACGTTGAAGAGCGTGCGCGCGGCGTCCAGGCGCTCCAGGAGCCGACCGAAGGTGGCGGGATCGGGATTGTCCACGACGTGCAGGCGCGGGAAGTGGTCCCGTCCCTCATCGTCACGCTCGTTCCAGAACGGCCCGAGGAGCGCGTCGCGCACGGCCACGGAGCCCAGCCCCGAGCCGCCGATCCCCAGCACCACCACGTCCTCGAACCACTGGCCGAAGCCGTCGGCGACCTCCTTGACGCGCGCAGCGGTCTCGGTGGCGTAGGGAAGGTCGAGGAAGCCCAGGTCCCCGGCGGCCCGGCGGGCCCCCACCGCGGCGTGGGCGGTGCGGAAGCGTTCGGCCAGGTCCCCCTCCAGGCGGGCGGGGTCCACGCCCCCCTCGACACCGGGGGCCAGGAGGTTGCCGTAGTCCAGGCGGGCTCGCGCGGAGTCAGTCATCGTTCACATGCACGGTGAGCCCGTCGTAGGCCGGCTCCACTCCCTCGGGGAGCCGGGCCAACAACTGGGCGTGGGTGACCCGATGGGTGAGATGCGTGAGGAACGTGCGGCGGGCGCCCACCTCCCGGGCTGCCTCGACGGCTTCCTCGACGTTGAAGTGCGAGGGGTGCGGCCTGCCGAACCAGAGCGCGTTCAGCACCAGCACGTCCACGCCCCGGAACGCCTCCACTGCCGCGGGAGGAAGCGTCTTGCCGTCGGTGACGTAGCCCAGCCCGCCCACCCGGAACCCGTACACCCGCGCGGGCCCGTGGGGCACCTCCACCGGAAGGAACGAGCGGCCCAGGATGTCCACGGGGCGGCCGGGCTCGAGGGGGTGCAGGCGGATCTGCGGCTTCGAGCTTCCCTTGGTGGGCTTGATGTCCTCGTCGAAGATGTAGCGGAAGTGATCCGCCATGCGGTCCAGGTACTCGGCGCCCACCCAGGCGGGCAGATCGGCGTCGCCACGCACCGTGAAGATGCGCAGGTCGTCGATGCCGTGGATGTGGTCCGCGTGGATGTGCGTGAACCAGACGGCGTCCACCCTGCGCACGTCCGCCGCCAGGAGCTGGAGGCGGAGCTCCGTAGGTGCGTCCACCAGCAGGCGGCCCTCCTCGAGCTCCACCACGGCCCCGTGGCGAGTGCGCCTGTCGCGGGGATCGAGGGACGTGCACGCCGCGCAGTCACAGCCGACGACGGGCACGCCGAACGAGGTGCCGGTGCCCAGGAAGGTGAGTTTCACGTCTATGCCATCAGCCCGGTCAGAGTCGCTCCAACCTCATGGTGTTCGTGGTTCCGGATGTGTGGAAGGGGTAGCCGGAGGTCACCGGCACCGACGCTCCCGGATCGCCCACTCCGTCGTTGAGGATCGCCTGGCGACCCACGGCCATGAGCGCATCGTATGTTACACGCTCGGCCGAGGCCAGCACCGGGTGGACACCCCAGACGGCGGTGAGCTGCAGATACGTCTCGGCATCCGTGGTGACGACGTACACCGGTACCGGCGGGCGGTAGCTGGTGACCAGACGTGCCGTGAACCCGGAGCGCGTGATGACCAGGATGGCGGGCGCCTCCACCTGCCGCACGGCGTCCACCGTGGCCACGGCGACGGCGTGCTCCCTGGCGGTGGCGCCGCCTCGTGCCCGCGGCCCAAGCCTCGTGATGTAGCGCGGGCCGTGCTCCAGGACGCCGCTCCGCTCGATCTCCCGGGCGATGCGCACCAGGGCGTCCAGCGCCTGCAGGGGGTACGCGCCCGCGGCGGTCTCCCCGGAGAGCATCACCGCATCGGTGCCGTCGAGGATCGCGTTGGCCACGTCGCTCGCCTCGGCGCGCGTGGGGCGCGGGTGCTCGATCATCGACTCGAGCATCTGCGTCGCCGTGATGACCGGGCGCCCATGGTAGTTGGCGAGCTGCACGATGCGCTTCTGGGCCAGGGGCACGCGCTCGAAGGGGAGCTCGACCCCCAGATCGCCTCGGGCGACCATGACGGCGTCGGTCTCCGGCAGGATCTCCTCGATGGCTTGCAGGGCTTGCACCTTCTCGATCTTCGCCACCACCAGCGCCCGTTTGTCGACCCGCTCCTTGAGGTCGGTCACGTCCGCCGGGGAGCGCACGAAGCTCAGCCCGATGTACTCCACGCCGCACTCCAGGGCGAAGTCGAGATCGTCGAGGTCCTTCTCGGTGAGCGAGGGCGCACGCACGTTCGCGGCCGGGAGGTTGATGCCCTTGCGGCTCTTCAGCGTCCCTCCACGGACCACCTCGAGGCGTGTGCGATCTCCATCGGTGCCCACACAACGGAGCTCCAGCAGGCCGTCGTCGAGGAGGACCGCCTGGCCCGCCTCGATCTCCTCGGCCAGCGCCGCATACGTGGTGGGGAGCTCCCCGCTCCTGGCCGAAGCCTCGGGAGCCATGACCACGGTGTCGCCGACGGCGAGCTCGACGGGCTCCGGCAGGTCGCCCACGCGGATCTTCGGGCCGGCCAGGTCAACGAGCACGGCCACGGGCCGGTCCACTGCCCCCGAGGCTCTGCGGACGGCCTCGATGGCGGCGCGATGCTCTTCGTGGGAGCCGTGGGACATGTTGATGCGAGCCATGTCCATGCCGCCGCGCACCATCGCGAGGACGGTGTCCGGCGCCGAGCTGGCGGGACCGAGCGTGCAGACGATCTTGGTTCGAAGCATGGGCGGGAGTGCATGGGAAACGGACCCGAGCCTCTGCCGAACACCCGGGACGACGGGCGCGGACAGTCGAGAGGCGGCCGGGATTGTCGAATTGTGGCGGGACCCGAAAGGGTGGGCAAGGCACCCGAAAGGAGGGAGGGGGTAGCGCAGAAGCCCGATGTGGATTCTCTTGGGCCGCGCGTTACCGCCTTCCCCCAAAACGCTCCTTCCCCCGGAATGTCCTACACCTACGTGCAGGATCCCTCGCAGGCCGACGGGCTCGTCCGTGACCTGAAGAGGGCCCGACGCATCGCCCTGGACTGTGAAGCCGCCGGCTTCCACCGCTACGCCGACAGCCTCTGTCTGCTGCAGGTGACCGTCGGACACGACACCTACATCGTGGATCCCCTGGCGTTCGACGCGGGGGAGGTGCTCCGCCGCCCGCTGGAGGACCCGTCGGTGGAGGTGGTCATGCACGGCGCCGACTACGACCTGAGACTCCTCCAACGTGACCTAGGCACGACCCTGCGGGGGCTCTTCGACACGCAGATCGCGGCGGCGCTCCTGGGAGAGTCCGCCCTGAGCCTCCAGGCGCTTCTGGAGTCGCGTCTCGATGTGTCCCTGTCCAAGAAGTATCAGCGCGCCGACTGGGCCCAGCGACCCCTGAGCCAGGACATGCTCGACTACGCCGCCGGCGACACGCGCCACCTCGTCCAGCTGGCGGATCTTCTGCTGAGGGATTTGAAGGAGCGGGGCCGGGACGCCTGGGCCGACGAGGAGTGTCGTGTGCTCGAGGAGACGGCCACCGCGCCCCGGGCACCGGGGGAGGACGACGAGCCCGAGGATCCCGTGGTGCGGGTGAAGGGCGCCAGGGACCTGTCCCCGCGGGAGGTCACCGCGCTCCGGGCCGCCCTCGAATGGCGCGACGGGCTCGCCCGGGAGCGGGACCGGGCCGCGTTCCGGATCGTGGGGGACGGCCCCCTCATGGAGGTGGTGCTGCGCCGTCCTGCGGATGCGCTGGAGCTGGCCGGCATCAAGGGCTTCTCCTCGGCCCTCGCCCGCTCCGACGGCCCGGACCTCCTGGAGAGGCTGAGCCGCGTGGCACGGCTCCCGGACAAGGAGATGCGCGGGTACCCCCGATCCGCTCGCAGGGGGCCGCCACGTCCGCCCCCCGAGGTGGAGGCTCTGGCCGACAAGCTGAAGGCCGCCCGCAACCGCCGAGCCGAGGAGCTGGGGCTTGACCGCGGCACGCTCCTGCCCAACGCGACGCTCACGGCCGTGGCGCTGAAGGCTCCCCGGAACGAGCGGGAGCTCGCCAGGGTGGACGGGATCCGCCGCTGGCAGGTGGGCGCAGTCGGCGAGGCGCTGCTGAAGGTCCTGAGCGGGGCTCGCTAGCGAGCCGTCAGGCCGCCTCCTCCTCCTTCAGCTTGCAGTTGATGCAGTAACGCGCGTGGGGAAGCGCGTCGAGGCGCTCGAATCCCACGTCGTTCCCGCACGTGTGGCACTTGCCGAACTTCTCCGGGTCGTTGTAGAGGCGGCGCAGGGCCTCCTCGAGGCGGTACAGGTAGCGGCCCTCCTTGGTGGCGAACGCCGCTGCCTTTTCCCGCTCCATCGCCTCGGTACCCTGATCCGCCATGTGGTCCGTGTACGCCGCCAGGTCGGAGTCCGCGGACTCGCGGTCGGCCTTCGCCATCTCGTCGAAGAGCCCGAGGGCCTTCAGCGCCCGGGAACGCTCGTCCAGCAGCCGCTTCTCGATGTGCGCGAGCTGTTTCTTGGTCAGGGCCATTGTGATCTCTTGGGTCACCGTGGTCGAATTAGCCAACAAACGTAATCGGGAGGGTTCGGGCCGTCTACTAGCTATGCCGCAATCGTGACCTGTGCGCGTCGTCCGTCCCCTGCGGAACTCTCCCGGACTACCATCTGACCAGCGCCGAGCCCCACGTGAAGCCGGACCCGAACGCCACCAGGCACAGGAGATTCCCCCGTTCCAGACGGCCCCCACGCACGGACTCGGCCAGCGCGATGGGGATGGTGGCCGCCGTGGTGTTGCCGTAGCGATCGATGTTGCTCACGACCTGATCCTCGGAAAGCCCCAGTCGGCGCTGCACCATCTGCGTGATGCGCAGGTTGGCCTGGTGGGGGATGAGCAGGTCGAGGTCGGCGACGGTGAGGCCATTGGCGGTGAGGGCCTCCTGCACGGCCTCGGGCATGCGCACGATGGCGTGCTTGAAGACCTCCTTGCCCTGCATCCTCGGGTAGTGCCGCCCCTCGTCCATGAGCTCGCGGGTGATCCGGGGGTGGTGCTTGCTCGACGCGAACTCCGCCCAGAGCACCTCCGCATAGCGCCCGTCGGCGTGGAGGTGCGTGGAGAGGATGCCCCGCTCCCCGTCGTCGTCGGCGGTGAGCACCACGGCCCCCGCCCCGTCCCCGAAGAGCACCGAGATGTCCCGGCCCCGGGTGGTGAGGTCGAGGCCCGTGGAGTGGATCTCGACGCCCACCAGGAGGACGGTCTTGTGCTGCCCCGTTCGGATCCACGCGTCGGCCACCGACATGCCGTAGAGGAAGCCCGTGCACTGGGTGCGCACGTCCAGCGCCGGGATCCCCGGAAGGCCGAGCTCCTTCTGGAGGAAGACCCCGGTGCCCGGAAAGAAGTGGTCGGGGCTCAGCGTCGCCAGCACGATGGCTTCCACCGCGCCGGGCTCGAGGCCCGCCTCCTCCAGGGCCATGAGGCTCGCCCGGCGGGCCATGTCGGCGCCGCTCATACCCTCGTCCACCCAGCGGCGCTCCCGGATGCCGCTGCGCTCCACGATCCACTCGTCGGACGTGTCCATGTAGCGTGTAAGCTCCTCGTTCGTGACCACACGGTCTGGAACGTAGAAGCCGGTCCCTGCGATCACCGTTCGCACGAGGGTGCCTCCGTGGGTGCCGTGGACTCGAGGGCGCAACATGGGCGCTGGGAGGCCATCGCCGCCAGTCGGCTCCGCCACGCGGGGGAACCGGACCCGATGGAGCGCCGCCGGGTACGAGCCCGACCAACGTGCGCCGAGCTTCCGCGAAAGATACGACATGAGCGACGACACGATCCATTGCCGCAGATGCGGCGCCGACGCGTCTCCCATGGCACGGGCCCCGTTCCGGAACCGGCTGGGCGAACGGATCCTCGCGGAGATCTGCGCCGACTGCTGGAAGGAGTGGCTGCAGCACCAGACGCTCCTCATCAACCACTACGGCCTGGATCCCCGGGACCCGCGGGCCCGGGAGTTCCTCTACCAGCAGGTGGAGGAGGTCCTCCTGGGTGGGGGCGACGCCCGGCAGGTGGACACGTCCCAGCAGGGCAGCATCGAGTGGTGAAGGTGCGCCGAGTCGCCGGAAGGCGGCGGCGCGGCGCGATCTCAGTCCTTCCCCACCACCCCCAGCTTCTCGGCGCACGCCAGGTCCCACTGGAGGCGCGCCAGCTTCTGCGTGGGCATGCGCGCCAGGATCACCACCGAGCCCGGACATACCGCCTGCAGGCGGTTGAGCGCGGCGCCGTGGATGAGGCCGTTCTGCTCCAGGAGCACGTAGCCCACCGCGTACCTCCACCACAGGGCGAGCTGCTGCTCGGGCGTCCCCCAGATCGGCGTGGCCTCGTCCTCGGAGCGGGGAGTGAAGCGCGCGCTGGGGATGGAGAACCACTCCCGGTGCAGGATGATCCCCGGCCAGAACTCCGGAGCGCCCACCACGGAGCCCGGAGGGACGGTCTTCTCCATCGTCACGATGGCGTTGGCCATCCGGTCGGCGCGCAGGCGGTACCCCGACGCCGCCCATCCGCGAACGGCGCGGCTCGCGGTCACCGCCCCGAAGGCGGCCACCCACACCACAGCCGCGCCGAAGAGCACACGGCGCGCCCGCACCGGCACCCGGCGCGCCACCTCCAGGAGCCCCGCGGCCACGGCCACCACCACCCAGGGGTGGGCCGGCGCCACCAGCCGACGCTCCACGAACGGCCACACCATGAGCATGCCGAAGTACGCCACCAGGGACCACGTCAGCGCCGGGAACGTTCGTAGCAGCCGCACCGCGCCGACCACGGCCAGGGCCACCAACGGGATCGCGGCCAGGGTGAGCAGCCGGCCCTGGAGTCCGGGCACCAGGAACGAGGCGGCACGATCCCACAGCGCGACCGCCTGCCACGGCAGGTCGGCCAGGAACGTCTTCGGTGCGCCCAGGGTCTGGGCCTTCAGCCAGCTCCCGTACGGCCCCAGGATGTCCCGCGCCCCCACCGGGATCTCGGGCGCCTTCGAAGCCGCCCATGCCCCCCACGCCACCGCCGTCGCCAGCGCGGGCGTCGTCGCCGCCAACGCCGCACGCACGCTCCGGACCGACGCCAGCGCCACGCCGCACCCCACCACCACGGCGACGGCCGCCGAGCGCGTCAGCACCGCCGCCACCAGGAGAAGGGCGAGCGCCACCACGCCCCGCCGGTCGCCGGGGCGGGCGGCGAAGCCCCATGCCGCCAGCGCGCCGGCGGCGAGGAGCATGAAGAGCGGCTCGGAGAGAGGCACCAGCGCCGGCTGCCACACGTCGGCCGACGCGAAGCCCAGCGCGGCCACCCCCAGCGCCATGGGGAGGGAGAATCCGGCGTGACGGCGCAGCGCCCACGCCGTCACCGCGCCGGCCGCCGCCACCAGGACGAGGTTGAGGAGCTCCGCGGCCAGCGTGACGGGCCCCAGGCTCCCGAGGATCACCCACAGGCCCGCGAGGAAGAGCGGATAGCCCGGCGGGAACTTCACGGCCGGCGGGCTCCCGGGGACGCCTACGTAGCGGAGTCCCCGGCCGTGGGCCAGCGCGCGCCCGGTGATGACGTACACGCCGTCGTCGTGCCAGATGCCGGCGGGGACGGCGCGCCAGAACGCGAGGCCTATCACCAGGAGCCCGAGCCCCAGGACCAGGTAGGGCCAGGCGCGGCTCCGTTTCATCCTCTCATCCACCCACGGGGCGCCGGGGCTCTTCGTCCACCTCCAGACGGAAGACGTCGGGCCGGGCATAATGGCCGGTGACGTCGAAGTCGAACTTGCTCCGGGCGATGGCCGACAGGTCCAGGTCGGCCGCCACGACGCCCTCCTGGTCCCAGAGCGGGCCCGCCAGGCACTCGCCCAGGGGTCCGTAGATGGAGCTCCCTCCGCGGCACAGCGTCTCGGGCCACGCCTCGAGCTCGGCGGCGATCTCCAGGTCCGCCGGATACATGTCCCGGGTCACGTACTGGTTGCACCCCAGGACGAAGCAGCGCCCCTCCAGGGCGATGTGCTGGAGGGTGGCCTGCCACCGGCCGCGGGCGTCGGCGGTGGGAGCCAGGTAGATCTCCACGCCCTTGCCGTACATCGCCATGCGCGCCAGCGGCATGTAGTTCTCCCAGCAGATGAGCCCTCCCACGCGGCCCATGGGGGTGTCCACCACGGTGAGGGTGCTCCCGTCCCCCTCTCCCCAGATGAGGCGCTCGGCCGCGGTGGGCTTGAGCTTGCGGTGCTTGCCCAGCAGCTCGCCGTCGGGCCCGAAGTAGAGGAGCGTGCAGAACAGCGTGCCCCCGCTGTACGTGGAATCGCGCTCGATGACCCCCACGCACAGATGCACCGCGGCTTCCCGGGCCGCCTGCCCCAGGCGAGCGGTCTCGGGGCCGGGCACGTCCACGGCGCTCCTCCAGTAACGCTCCCAGGTGCGCCGCCCCGCATCGGAGCGCCCGCCCACGGCGGTACCGAAGGCCAGCCCCCACGGGTAGCCGCCCACGTACGCCTCCGGGAAGAGCACCAGCCGCGCCCCCTGCCCCGCCGCTTCGGCGGTCTTCGCGCACACCCTCTCCACCGCGGCGGGGGTGTCGAAGAACATGGGTGAAGCCTGCACCGCCGCGACCCGGACCCTGTCCGCCTCCATCAGCTACCCTCCTGAGTAGATCAGCTCGGTGACGACCTGGCCCACCATGCCCAGCGTCTTGCCGCTCACGTGCGCGGGGGTGTCCTGGGGGGTGTGCCACCAGGAGTTGCCGGGACCGTACGAGAAGTCGATGACGTCCGCCGTGGGCAGGCCCGCGTTGAGCAGGGGGATGTGGTCGTCGTCGATGGCCTCTCCCACGGTCTCCGGGAAGTACTTGCCGTAGCCCAGACGGCGGGCGGCCCCCCAGATCTTGCTCACCACCGGCTGGGCGTACTGCATGGAGGTGGGCTCCACCGGGAAGCTCGGGTCCACGTCCCCCACCATGTCGAGGAGCACGCCGTAGATCGGCCGGCCCGGCTCTCCCTTCTTGGGGAGCGTCTTCGCGTAGTGCTCGGCGCCGAGGAACATGTCGCCCGCCGCCGCCTCACCGTAGTCCTCCCCGTCCACGAAGAGCAGGTCCACCCCCATGGGTGGGGGGGTCCTCATGAGGAGCCCGGCCATCTCCAGCAGGATGGCGGTCCCGGAGCCACCGTCGTTGGCGCCGGGGATGGGCGTGTTCCGCACCGCGGGGTCCTTGGCGTTGTCGGAGATGGGCCGGGTGTCCCAGTGCGTGAGGAAGAGGATCCGCCGCGTGGCCTCGGGTCGGGCCCGCGCCATCACGTTGGTGAGGTGCAGCGTCACGCCCTTGGCGGTGACATGGGTGAACGTGTCGGTCTGCACCGCGATCCCCGTCGAGTCCAGGCGGGCCACCATCCACGCGAGCTGCGCGGCGTGGCCTTCCATCCCGGGAACCCGCGGGCCGAACGCCACCTGCTTGCGCACCAGCGCCATGGCCTCGTCGCCGTCGAAGGTGGGGCTCCCCGGGGTGGGGCCCGGAGCCTCTCCGGAGGCGCACGCCGCCAGGGCGAGGCACGCCAGCGATACGGCGAGGTGGCGAGTGCTCATGATGGGGCTGAGTACAGGCCGGCAGCGTGCGGCGTTCCCGGAGTCCGTCGGGGGCGCCGGCGAGACCACGAACGCCTCACGTCCCGGAGTCCCCCGTCGCGTCCACGTACACAGGCGTGAGGCCGTGTCGCTGCATCAGCGCGTTCAGCGACGCGACGTCCCGCTGCTTCATCGCCCGCCACTCGGCGAGGCGCGCGTCCAGCTCGCGGCGGAGCTCCCGGTAGGTGGCGAAGTCCTGCGCCGTCGGCGCGTCGTCGGACCCGCCCACCGAGCGCTCCAGGCCCACCAGCTTGGCGTTCAGCTGGATGGGGTAGTTCATGAACAGCCACTTGGCGGCCTTCGCCCGGTACTGGAAGAAGCGCACGGCGAGCGTGTCGGCACGGACGTCCAGGGCCCGCGCCGAGTCCACCACCGCCCGCATGGACGTGTCGCTGCCCAGCCTGTCCACGATGCCCCGGAGCTGCTGGCGCAGCCCGGCGATCCGGTTGAACGCCTCGTGATCCTGGGAGAGCGCGTGGTTGATCTGCCTCATGAGGTCCAGCTGCCGTGCGAGGCCCTCCGGCGTCGCCCGGATGCGGGGGTCCAGCGCCACGGTCAGGGGCTCCGTGTAGGCATGGCCGTCCACGGTGAGACGCACCGTGTAGCTTCCCGGGACCACGGTAGGCGTCATGGGCTGTCCGGACTCGAAGATGGGCCCGCCCGGCACGCGCAGGGGCGGCGGCCCCGCGTATCGGAGGTTCCAGACGAAGCGGTTCCCCCCCGCCTCGGCCGGTAGTGCCTGCCCCCGGGATCCGTCCTTGGCGCTGGTGAACCGGTTCACCACCGAGTCCCTGGCGTCGAGCACCTCCAGCGTCACGGGGGTCGCGGGTGCGCTCCTCAGATAGTAGTCGATGAGCGCGCCGCGCGGAGCG
>JAJDNC010000017.1 GCA_022340865.1 Gemmatimonadota bacterium | reverse complement strand
TCCATGCGGAGGAACTCCATGAACTCCTCCGGCTCCCGCGTGTCCTGCTGCCACTCCAGCACCTGTCGGAACCAGGTGAGGGCCTCGTCCACCTCGTCGTCACCCTCGCGCTTCCCCGTCTCGTCCTCCTTGTAGCGCCAGTGCGCGGCGATGCCGTACTCCGCCGTTCGGTGCATCTCCTCCGTGCGGATCTGGATCTCGTAGCGACGCCCCTGGGGTCCGAAGACCGTGGTGTGGAGCGAGCGGTACATGTTGGACTTGGGCGTGGCGACGTAGTCGTGGAAGCGCTCCGGGATGGGCGTCCACCGGGAGTGGATCACGCCCAGCGCGGCGTAGCAGTTCTGCACCGTGTCGGTGGTGACGCGCATGGCCATGAGGTCGTAGATCTCCTCGTAGGGCCGGCCGCGCTGGACCATCTTCTGGTGGATGGACCACAGGTGCTTCGGTCGTCCGCTCACCTCGGCGGGGATGCCCGCCTCCGCCAGCGCCTCGCCCAGCGGCCGTCGCATCTCCACGATCTGGCGCTCCCGGGCCTTCCTGCGCTGCTTGACCTTCTTCGCCAGCTCCTCGTAGGCCTCGGGCTCCAGGAACTTGAAGGCCAGGTCCTCCAGCTCCCAGCGGATGGCGGCCATGCCCAGGCGGTGGGCCAACGGGGCGTAGATCTCCCGGGTCTCCATGGCGATGCGCTTGCGCTTGTCCTCCGGGAGGTGCTCCAGGGTGCGCATGTTGTGGAGCCGGTCGGCGAGCTTCACCAGGATCACCCGGGCGTCCTCGGCCATGGACAGGAGCAGCTTCCTGTAGTTCTCCACCTGCTGCTCGCTGTGGGTCTGGAACTCGACCTTCCCCAGCTTGGTGACGCCGTCCACGATGGTCGCCACCTCCGGGCCGAAGTGGTTCTCCAGGTCCGGGATGGAGACCTCCGTGTCCTCCACGGTGTCGTGGATCAGCCCCGCGACGATGGACGCGGTGTCGAGGCGCAGCGTGGCCAGGATCGTGGCCACCTCCACCGTGTGCGACACGTAGTCGTCCCCCGACGCGCGCCTCTGACCGGCGTGCGCTTCCGTCGCGAAGTCGTAGGCCTCGCGGATCTGGCCCAGGTCCAACCGGTCCGCGTAGGCCTCCAGGGCCCGCGCCAGCGGGCGCGGGAGACCGCGGATGGTGGGCGTAGGGCCGACGGGGGCGGAAACCGTGGCCATTTCAGGAATAACGTACACGGGAGGGGCGCCGAGGTGCGAGGGGCGGACGCCGCATCAACCCAGAGGGTGCTCACTCCGCTCCCAGGAGGTGGGCCGCCAGACCTGCAACTGCCGATTCGTCCGTGGTCGTCCCGCCGATTCGTCCGCGCGTCCGCCGCCGGCCCGTCCATGCCGAAGGCCGGCTCTCGATGCTCCGGCGAGCCGCCACCCCCGTCGTCGCATTCCGCCCCGCCCATTATGTTTCTCGCGCGGTTCGACCTCCCTGCCCTCCCACCCCTCAAAGCCCACCCCATGACCGACCATCTCATCGCGCCGCACGGCGGCGCCCTCGTCGATCTCGTCGTCGCGGACGAACGCGCCCGGGAGCTGAAGGAGGCCTCCCGGGACTGGCTTTCCTGGACCCTCACCGAGCGCCAGCTCTGCGACCTGGAGCTCCTGATGAGCGGCGGCTTCTCGCCCCTCACCGGGTTCATGGGCCGGGAGGACTACGAGGGCGTGGTGGAGGACATGCGCCTCCGGGACGGCACGCTCTGGCCCATGCCCGTGACGCTGGACGTCACCGAAGCGCTGGCCGACACGCTGGCGCCGGGAGCGACGCTGGCGCTGCGCGACCAGGAGGGCGTCATGCTGGCCGCGCTCCACGTGGAGGACATCTGGACGCCGGACCGCCAACACGAGGCCGAGACCGTGTTCGGGAGCGACACGGGCGCGGCGCTGGAGGAGCACCCGGCGGTACGGTACCTCCTCGGGCAGGCGAACCCGGTGTACGTGGGCGGCCGCGTCGAGGGGCTCCAGCTCCCGCCCCACTACGACTTCCGCACGCTGCGCCTGACCCCCGCCGAGGTGAGGACGAGCTTCGCCAAGCTCGGGTGGCAGAAGGCCGTGGCGTTCCAGACCCGCAACCCCATGCACCGGGCGCACCAGGAGCTGACGCTCCGCGCCACCAAGGAGGTCGAGGCGAGCCTCCTCATCCATCCGGTGGTGGGCATGACCAAGCCCGGCGACATCGACCACTACACGCGCGTACGCTGCTATCAGGCCCTGCTCCCCACGTATCCGAAGGACACGGCGATGCTCTCGCTGCTCCCCCTGGCCATGCGCATGGGCGGCCCCAGGGAGGCGATCTGGCACGCCATCATCCGCAAGAACCACGGGTGCACGCACCTCATCGTGGGCCGCGACCACGCGGGACCGGGTGAGGACTCCGCCGGCACGCCCTTCTACGGCCCCTACGACGCCCAGGAGCTGCTGAAGAAGCACGAGAAGGAGCTGGGCATCTCCATGGTGCCCTTCAAGCTCATGGTGTACGCCCCCGAGCACGACACCTACTACCCCTCCGACGAGGTCCCCGAGGGGATCGAGACGGTGAACATCTCCGGCACGGAGCAGCGCCGGCGTCTCCAGCGCGGCATCGAGCTTCCCGACTGGTTCACCTTCCCCGCCGTGGGGGAGGAGCTGCGGAAGTCCTCACCGCCGCGGCACAAGCAGGGCGTCACCATCTTCCTCACCGGGCTCTCCGGCGCCGGCAAGAGCACCATCGCCAACGCCCTCATGGTGAAGTTCCTGGAGCTGGGAGGGCGGCCCGTCACCCTCCTGGACGGCGATCTGGTGCGCAGGCACCTCTCCAGCGAGCTGGGCTTCAGCAAGGAGCACCGCGACATCAACATCCGGCGCATCGGGTTCGTGGCCAGCGAGATCACCAAGAACGGCGGCATCGCCATCTGCGCGCCCATCGCCCCGTACGACTCGGTCCGCAAGGAGGTGCGGGAGCTGGTGGAGCCCGTGGGCGGGTTCATCCTGGTGCACGTGGCGACGCCTCTGGACGTGTGCGAGGAGCGCGACCGGAAGGGGCTCTACGCCAAGGCGCGGGCGGGGATCATCAAGGAGTTCACGGGGATCAGCGATCCCTACGAGGAGCCCACCGACGCCGACATCGTCATCGACACCACGGACCTCACCCCCGAGGAAGAGGCGCACAGGATCGTGCTGCACCTGGAGCGGGAGGGCTACATCGGCGGCGGTGACTGAGGGCGGATCAGGCGGCCTCGAGGCCCGCCACCCTCCCCTCCAGCCGGAGGATGGCCTCTCCGTTTCGACGGATGGCCTCCTCGTTGCGGCGGATGCCCTGGCCGTTCATCGCGATGCCGTCGGCGCAGAGCCGGATCAGATCGTGGTTCTGCTCAACACTCACCTCGACGCGCGTCAGCCGCTGCTCCATCCGCTCGAAGCGGGAGTCGATCTGGGCGAAACGGCCCAGGAACTCCTCACGCAGCTTCTGGAACTGAGCGGCAACGAACTCCGCCAGCTCCTGGTACTCGCTGGGGCTCAACGCTCCTCCGGCTGATCACACGAGGTCTCTCCGGTCCAACCTAGAGCCGCGCAGTGACCGGCACCATGGTCCGTTGGGACGACAACAGGGCGGCGGAGAGGAGGGCGCCCCCGCACAGGATCGTGCTGTGCCTGGGAGACACCGCATCCCCCTCGCGCCTCCCCCG
>JAJDNC010000013.1 GCA_022340865.1 Gemmatimonadota bacterium | reverse complement strand
GAGACGGCGGGCGCGATCTCCTGTGCCGGCGTCGCGGCGAGGGCGACCGGCGTGCTGTCACCGTCGGTGCGCACCGCGAGGATGTCGCGGCTGCCGGTCACCACCGCATCCGTGCGGTACACCACCCAGTGCCCGTCGGGGGACCACTCGCCGCCGTAGATCCCCCCGATGTGGGTCACCAGCCGGGGCGCCCCGGCGCCGTCCGCCGCCTTCACCCAGAGCCGGAGCGGCCCGCCGCCGGCGTCGGACACGTACATCATCCGCTTTCCGTCGGAAGACCACTCGGGCCGGATGTTCGTTTTGCCGTCGAACGTGAGCCGCGTGGGCGGACCTCCCAACAGGTCGTAGACGTAGATGTCACTACGCCCCGACGTCGAGTCCGCGAGGCTCACCGCGACGCGGTGCCCGTCCGGCGAGAGATCGAGTCCTCCGAGAAACGAGGCCGGGACCGCCTGCGCCGTATCCAACAACTCGGCGGTACCGTCCAGGGCGACCCGCGCGAGATGCATGGCCAGGCCTGCGACTGCGGGGGGCCTGCGCACGTAGAGCAGCGTTCCGTCCGCGCCGACGGCGATGTCGCCGCCGGCGTTCTGTTGGGTCACGCTGTTGATCTGGATGCTGTCCAGCACGGCCGCCGGGGCGCCCGAGGCCACGCGGCGACTGCGATCGAAGGACACGCTGTAGAGGGCTCCGTTGCCTTGCACGAAGAGCAGCCGGCTGCCAACCACCCAGGCATTGATGGCGCCAGGCTGAAGCAGCCGGGTCTTGCCTGTACCCAGGTCGAGCACCACGGCCCGCGGGTTGGAGCTCTGGATCGTGACGATCACGGCGTCCGAGCCTGGAATCGGTGCGACGTGTGTGAAGCTGTCCGCCGCCGAGTCCGGAGTGAGCACCCGTCGCGTCGTTCCCCCGGAGGACGGCGCAGCGTAGAGGGCCGTGCCGCCGCCGGCGATCCAGACGAGCGTGCCGTTGTCGAGCCACGCGATCGCGTTGGCCGCGCTCGAATCGGAGACCACCACCGGCGGACCACCGGCGCGCGAGACGCGATAGAGCTTGCCGTCGGCGAATGCCACCGACTGCCCGTCCGGTGAGAACGTCGGCCCCGGCGGAGCCTCGGCCCGGAGGGTGGCCAGCACGCGGGGAGCCAACCGGTCCCGGTCCTTCAACAGGAGCTGGTACTGTCCGGTGGCGCTGGTGTCGGGATAGACGATGGCCGATCCGTCGGGCGCGATGGCCGTCCCGCCCTCGACAATGCCGGGCATCGTCGCCATGGAGCCGAGCACGACCTGGCGCTCGGTCAACGGTGGTGCCGCGGCCGGCCGGAGCCAGCCCCGCGCCGCCAACCCGATCGCCGCGGCGGCGACGAGCGAGACGGCGACGAAGGCCGGATCGCGGAAGCGCCGACGCCAGCCGACGGGGCCGGACGCGGAGACACCTCCCGTGCCCGCCGACTCACGCCCCGCCGTACGGAACGCCGGATCCGCGAGCGCATCGGAGAACGCCTTCGCGCTCTCGAAGCGGTCGGCCGGCAGCTTCTCCAGCGCCTTGCTCACCGCCGCCGCGACGTTCGCCGCCACCGATTTGCGCACCTCGCCCACCGGCCGCGCCTCGTCGGCGATGATCTTCACGATGATCTGCTGCGCCGAGCTGCCGGTGTGCGGGGGATCGCCCGTGAGCATCTCGTACAGCACGCTCGCCAGCGAGTAGACGTCCGAGCGGCCCGTGATCTCCTTGTCCGCCGTCGCCTGCTCGGGGCTCATGTAATGCGGCGTGCCGAGGCTCATCCCCGTCTCGGTCATGCGCCCGCCGGCCGCCGCGCTCACCGCCAGCGCGATCCCGAAGTCCGCGACCATCGGCCGGCCGTCGTGCAGCAGGATGTTCTCCGGCTTGATGTCCCGGTGGATCACACCGTGGCGGTGCGCGTAGTCCAGCGCGTCGGCCACCTCCCGCGTGATCCGTACCGCCTCCTCGACACCGAGCTGTGTCTCGCGGTCGAGCTTGTCCCGGAGCGTCTCCCCCTCGATGTACGGCATCACATAGAACAGGAAGCCGTCGGCGGTGCCGGAGTCGAACAGCGGCAGGATGTGCGGGTGCTGGAGCTGGGCGGTTGTGGTGATCTCCTGGATGAAGCGCTCGGCCCCGAGCACCGCGGCCAGCTCGGGCTTCAGCACCTTGATGGCCACATGGCGCTGGTGCTTCAGGTCCTCGGCCAGGTAGACCGTGGCCATGCCGCCCGCGCCGAGCTCGCGCTCGATGCGGTAGCGGTCGGACAGGGCCTGAGCCAGTCGCTCCGCGACGCTATCCACGGGCACTCATCCGCATCGGCTCATCGACCTCCGGAGCCCCGCATCCGGGCCGCCAACTCACTGCTCCATCCGTAGACGACATCGTACTCCGGGGCCCGGGCACTCCGGACCATCAGCAGCCGGGTGCCGTCCGGCGACACGTCGTAGTTGGCGTGTGGGGCCGGGGCAAAGGCGTAGGTGTCGGCAAAGAGGTCGGTCCGACCCGTGACGGCAAATCCGCCGGTGGTACTCACGGATGCGGCGACGACGTGGCGACCGTCGCGGTAGAAGATTCGCTTCCCGTCCCGCGCCCACACGGGCTCGGTGCCGCCCGAGACCGAGATCTGCACCTGGCCGCCGGGGCCCGGAAACGGTTGCACCACGACCTGCGACACCCCCGATTGGTCGGTCACGAAGGCGACCCAATGCCCGTCGGGGGATACGCGCGGCTGCGCTTCCACGAATCGCGTTGCCGCAACGGGGTGGGACGCCGTGTCACCCTCGAGCGCCCGATACATGATATCGGCCTGGGTCACCCCCCCGTCGTCCCTCTGGTAGACGAGGGTCTTGCCGTCCGGCGTGATCACGCCCTCGTAGAAGTTGTGTGACTCGCTCGCAAGCAATGGAGCCGCAGGCGCGCTCTGATCCGCGGGCTGCCACCAGATCGCCGACCGGCCGGTGCGATCCGAACGATAGAGCACCCGACGTCCATCGGGGGTCCACTCCGGGCGATCGTTCTGGGTGCCGGCGTTGGTGATCCGCGTCGGCGTACCCGACGCGAGGTCGTAGAGCAGGATGTCCGAGCGTCCTTCGGTCCCCACCGCCACCGCGATGCGCTTCCCGTTCGGGGAGAGCCGAGGGTAGGCGTAGGCTTCCGGCTTGGACAGGAGCGGAGTGAAGTGACCCTGCAGATCGACCCAGCCCAGCATCCCTTTCCGGGTTGCCGGCTCGTACACCAATGTCCCGGTGGGAGACAGGGCCGCCGAGCTGGCTCCGGCCAGCGTCGTGGCGACAATGGGCCCGAGGGCCACGGGCGTGCCCGTCGCCCTTCCGCCGTCGAGATTGAACGGCACGCCCATGAGGGCGCCGGACGGCAGGACGTAGACGAGGGTCCCATCCACGTAGCCGAGCACGTCCAGGAGCGTCACATCAAGACGTCGGACGGCCCCCGTCTTCAGCGTCACCTCGGCCAGACGGGTCTGGGCCAGCCCCTTCACGGGCGTAATGGAGCACAGCGCCGTCTTTCCGTCCGGCAGAGCGAACGGGTTGGAAAATCTCACCCTACTTGCGGTGGAGTCCACCGCAGTAAGCAACCGCGTCGCGCCGCCGTTCTCCGGAAGCACGACAAGGCCGGCCGTGGCGCCGACGATGATCACACCGGAGGAGCTCCACGATATCCCGACGGCAGCGGTCTCGGCGTCGCCGACCTGCACCGGTGTCCCGCCTGCGGTCTGGACCTTCCAGACCACGGTGCCGACGAGATAGGCAATCCACTTGCCGTCGGGCGAGAAGGAGGGCTGCTGTGCCCCTTCCGTGCCGGCGAGCACGTGGACATCGCTCTCGCTGAGCGGCCGAAGGTACAGCCGCGACGTACCCGTCGAATCGGAGAGCGCGTAGGCGACTACGCTTCCGTCCGGGGAGACGGCCACGTTCGTCCCGAGGCCCGCGTTGCTGATGAGCATCGTCGAGGGCAACCCGATCTTGAGCCGCACCACGGGACGCGGCGCCTCGCGGTGGGCGGCACGCCACTGGGACGCCGCGATCCCGGCCGTGGCAACCAGTGCCGCCACGAGGCCGAGCACGAGCGGGTGATGGGTCAACCGGCGGACGGTCACCGCACCGCTCGAGGGTATGCCTGCTGCCATCCCGGTGGAGAAGTGCGCATCTGCCAGCGCGTCGGAAAACGCCTTCGCGCTCTCGAACCGGTCCGCCGGCAGCTTCTCCAGCGCCTTCGTGAGCGCAGCGGCCACGTTCGGCGGCACCGACTTCCGCACCTCCCCCACCGGCCGCGCCTCGTCGGCGATGATCTTCACGATGATCTGCTGCGCGGACGAACCCACGTGCGGCGGGTCTCCGGTCAGCATCTCGTACAGCACGCTCGCCAGCGAGTAGACGTCCGAGCGGCCCGTGATCTCCTTGTCTGCCGTCGCCTGCTCCGGGCTCATGTAGTGCGGCGTCCCGAGGCTCATCCCGGTCTCGGTCATCCGGCCGCCCGCCGCCGCGCTCACCGCCAGGGCGATCCCGAAGTCCGCCACCATGGGCCGGCCGTCGTGCAGCAGGATGTTCTCCGGCTTGATGTCCCGGTGGATCACCCCGTGCCGGTGCGCGTAGTCCAGCGCGTCGGCCACTTCCCGGGTGATGCGGACCGCTTCGTCCACTCCGAGCTGCGTCTCGCGGTCGAGCTTGTCCCGGAGCGTCTCCCCCTCCACGTACGGCATCACGTAGAACAGGAAGCCGTCGGCCGTACCCGAGTCGAACAGCGGAAGAATATGTGGGTGCTGGAGTTGCGCCGTTGTGGTGATCTCCTGGATGAAGCGCTCGGCGCCGAGCACTGCGGCCAGCTCGGGCTTGAGCACCTTGATGGCCACCTGGCGCTGGTGCTTCAGGTCCTCGGCCAGGTAGACGGTGGCCATACCGCCCTCACCGAGCCCGCGCTCGATCGAGTAGCGATTGGCCAGGGCGGCCGCGAGGCGGTCGGGACCGTCGCTCACGAGCCTCCCTTCGCTTCGAGCTTCGCGGGCCAGTTCTGGACGAGCACCGCATCCTTCGTAGACGCGGTCTGCCGAATGACGAAGCGTTGGCCGTCGGGGCTGACGTCGTAGGGCGTGCCGGCGTCGAAGAAGAGCGGGCGTGTCCAGCCCGGAGCGTGGAAGAGGAGATGTGGCGATGGCGGCGGGAAGGCGGGGCCGGGCGTTACGCTCGCGACCATGATGCCCCCGTCCGGGGCCTCGAAGAAAAGCTGACGGCCGTCGCTACTCCACCGGGGTGCCCTGCCCCCCTCGGCTGACACTCGCACGGGCCGGCCCCCTTTGGGGAAGGGCTGAACGTACACCTCCGGATTTCCGGCCTCGTCCGAGGTGTAGGCGATCCAGCGCATGTCGGGTGAGAGCGCACCTTCGCCGGCGTTCCCAGGCACCTTGAACCGGATGGTGCGTCCCTGCGCCAGATCGAGGGCGGCGATGAAGGTGTGATCCTGTAGGGCCGCCGCCGTATCCCGGGCGCTCCTCGTGTCGGGCGACGGTATGTCGGTGACGATGAGATAGCGTCCGTCGGACGACCAATCCGTCGGCCTGCGGCAGTCCGTCGATTGCCGGGCGATGTGGCGGGCGGAGAGGTCCGCGACGCTCACGACGTCCAGATTACACCATCCGAACGCCACGGCGGAGTCGGAGGGCGCCCACACCGGAAACGCGCGAAAGGCGTCGGCACTCGAACCCCGGGGAACAAGAGGGGTCGCCAGGCCCCGCTCGAGGTCGTATAGCCAGATCGTCGTCCCGTCGCCCAGAGCGACCCACGGATGGTCGTGCGCATACTGGTGCGTCCAGGTGTCCCTGACGCGCACGGTATCGGAGACCACGCCACGCCTGTCCACGACGAGCTTGTCGCGATCTCCGAGGCCGGGGAGGTACAGGAGAGCGCGCTCCGACGCCGCGTACGAAAAGACGAGGTCGGACGTGCGCACCGGGCCCGTGAGGGGCACGGCGTCCCCCTCGACCGCGGAGCCATCGGCCCGGGTGCGCTGGGCGTACAGCACGGAGTTGCCTTCCTCATTGAAGCGCCCGTACACGACGTATCCGGGGGGTACCCAGGTGGGCGCGGATGCACCCGGGATGAGCGCCGTCGTCGCGCCCGAGCCGAGGTCGCCCACCATCACCGTGGCCTCGGGACCACGCGCCCTCTCGAACAGGATGCGCCCGTCCCCCGGCAGGAACGACGGGTGACGATAGATGCTCACGGCCGAGTCCAGAGGAATCGCGACGTCACACGGGCCTCCATCGGCATCGACGCGCTCAATGCCCCGCCCCGTGCTGAAGACGATGACGTTGTTCCTGCCCCAGGTACCCGACTCGTCGGGCGTCGCCGGACAGAGCGTCCGTGGCGCTCCCCTCGGCACGTCCACCCGCTTCAGGGCGTCGTGAGCGAAATACCCCACCGACCGCCCGTCCGGTGACCAGAAGGGTGCGTCCGCACCCTGGGTGCCGGGGACCATCTGGGCACCGAGGGTATCCAGCCGGCGCAACCAGAGGTTCCGCGCCCCGTTCGCCGCGATGGCCACGAAGGCGAACGTCCGGCCATCGGGCGAGAGCGCTCCGAAGGAAGCCCGCTCGCTGAAGTCCTGACCCGGTGGCGGTTGCAGCGATGAGGTGACGAGCGGGCCCTGGTTCGTGGCCCGTCCACGCACGGCCAACGCGACCGCCGCGGCGGTGGCGACGACGGCCACGGCCGAAACGAGCCAGAGGGCGCCACGCTGCCGCCTCGGGGAGGGCCCCGAACCACCGGACGTCGCGGCGCCGGCCGCCGCCGTCACCGAGAAGTGCGGATCAGCCAGGGCGTCCGCGAATGCCTTGGCGCTCTCGAACCGATCCGCCGGGAGCTTCTCCAGCGCCTTCCCCACGGCGGCGGCCACGTTCGGCGGCACCGACCTGCGCACCTCCCCCACCGGCCGCGCCTCGTCGGCGATGATCTTCACGATGATCTGCTGCGCGGAGCTGCGGTGTGCGGCGGATCCCCGGCCAGCATCTCGTACAGCACGCTCGCCAGCGAGTAGACGTCCGAGCGGCCCGTGATCTCCTTGTCCGCTGTCGCCTGCTCCGGGCTCATGTAGTGTGGCGTGCCCAGCGACATGCCTGTCT
>JAJDNC010000002.1 GCA_022340865.1 Gemmatimonadota bacterium | reverse complement strand
CCGCCGCGTATCCTGAGCCGGCGGCTCGGGGCCGCTCGCCGGAAGCCTGGACGGTCTCAGGCGCGCTTCGATATGTGGATCCGGCTCCCCACGACCTTGACGTCGTACGGCTCCAGCGGCCTCGGGCGTCTTCAGCGACTTCAGACCTTCACCCGCCGCAGCCGCAGGCTGTTGCCCACCACGGTCACGGAGCTGGTGGCCATGGCCAGCGCCGCCAGGATCGGGTCGAGCTCTCGGAGCATCATCGGCAGCGAGGTGAAGGGATAGAGAACGCCTGCCGCCACCGGGACGAGGGCCACGTTGTAGAAGAACGCCCAGAACAGGTTCTGCTTGATGGAGCGCATGGTGGCCCCCGACAGCGCCAGGGCCTGGGGCACGGAGCGCAGGTCCCCCCGCATGAGGGTCACGTCCGCGGCTTCCATGGCCACGTCGGTGCCGGTGCCGATGGCGATGCCCACGTCGGCCTGGACGAGGGCGGGCGCGTCGTTGATCCCGTCGCCCACCATGGCCACCAGCTCCCCACCCTCCTGTAGCTCCTTCACCACGCCCGCCTTCTGGTCGGGAAGGACCTCCGCACGCACCTCGTCGATCCCCACCTCGCGGGCGATGGCCTCGGCCGTATGCCGGTTGTCGCCGGTGAGCATGACGACGCGGAGCCCCCGCGCCCTGAGGGCCGCCACGGCGTCCTTCGAGCCCTCCTTCACCGCGTCCGCCACGGCCATGAGGCCCGCCGCCTGGCCGTCCACGGCCACCCACAGAGGTGTGCGGGCCTCCTTCTCCATGCGGCGGGCCTCGTCATCGAGGCCGTTCAGCGTGATCCCCTCCTCGTCGAGGAGGCGGCGGGTGCCGATGACCACTTCATGTCCTTCGACGGTCGCTCTCACGCCCCGCCCGGGCACCGCCGAGAACGCGTCGGGCTCGGCGAGGGGGATGCCCTTCGCCTCGGCTTCCCGCACCACCGCCGCCGCCAGGGGATGTTCGCTCCGTCGCTCCGCCGCTCCCGCCAGGCGCAGTAGCCACCCCTCCGCCTCCTCGGTCACACCTCCATGGGCCGAAGCGTCGTAGGACACCGCCACGGGAACGCGGGCGAGAACCTCGCGCACCGCGGGCTCGCCTCTGGTCACCGTACCGGTCTTGTCCACCACCACCACGCGGAGCTTGTGCGCCCGCTCCAGAGCGGCAGCGCTGCGGAACAGGATCCCCGTCTTCGCACCCTTGCCGGTGCCCACCATGACGGCCGTGGGAGTGGCCAGTCCGAGGGCGCACGGGCAGGCGATCACGAGCACCGCAACCAGGCGGATGAGCGCCGGCGTGAATCCCGCGCCCACGCCCAGCCACCAGACGAGGAACGTCACCAGGGCGAGCCCGATGATGACCGGGACGAAGACCGCGGACACCTGGTCGGCCAGACGCTGGATGGGCGCCTTGCTCCCCTGGGCCTCCTGCACCAGCCGGACGATCTGGGCCAGCGCCGTCTCCGCACCCACCTTGGTGGCGCGGAAGCGGAGCGCCCCCTCCTTGTTGATGGTGGCGCCCACGACCTCGTCGCCGGGGCCCTTCTCCACGGGCATGCTCTCGCCGGTGAGCATGCTCTCGTCCACCGCCGAGCGCCCCTCCACCACCACGCCGTCCACGGGGATGCGCTCCCCGGGGCGCACCAGCACCGTGTCGTCGACGACGACCTGGTCGATGGGCACGTCCGTTTCGGCGCCGTCCCGTACGACCCTGGCCGTCTTGGGCCGGAGCCCCATGAGCTCCTTGATGGCCGCGCTGGTCTCCCCCTTGGCCTTGGCCTCGAGGAGCTTGCCCAGCTTGATGAGCGTGATGATGAGCGCCGCGGTGTCGAAGTACAGATGGCGGCCGGCGGCCGTCGAGCCGAACATGAGCGCGACCATCACGACGACGGAGTACGCGTAGGCTACGGACGAGCCCATGGCCACCAGCACGTCCATGTTCGCCGAGCCGTTCCTCAGCGACTTCCAGCCGCCGCGGTAATAGTCCCACCCCACGTAGAACTGCACGGGGGTGGCCAGGGCGAACATGAGCCAGTTCATCCAGCCGGCGTCGGCCCAGGCGCCGAGGAAGCCGAAGCCGCGGCCGACACTGAGCAGGAAGAGGGGCACCGCCAGGGCGACGCCCACCCAGAACTTGCGGGTCTGGTCGAGAATCTCGGCCCGACGAGCCGCCGCTTCGGCGTCCTCGAGCTCCTCGGGTGCGGCATCGACGACACCGTACCCCGCGGCCTCGATGGCCCGGGCCAGCTCCGTCCATCCGGCCGTTCCCGCCACCACCTCCGCCACCGCCTTCTCGGTGGCGAAGTTCACCGACGCCGAGACGACGCCCGGGACCCGCGACTGGAGCGTGCGCTCGATGGTCGCGGCGCAGTTCGCACACGTCATGCCCGTCACCGGAATCTCGATGCGCTGGGTGGCGATGCCGTACCCCGCCCTCTTCACGCGGTCCAGGAGCTGGTCCTCGCGAACCTTCAGCGGGTCGAACCGCACGGATGCCCGCTCCGAGGCGAAGTTCACCGACGCCTCGGCCACCCCTTCCGTCTTCGTCAACGTGCGCTCGACGGTGGCGGCGCAGTTCGCGCACGTCATCCCCGTCACCGGCAGCAGCAGCTCACGCTCCAGGGTACCTGTGGCCATCGGATCTCTCCTCGCTTTCGTCCCGCCTCTATTCCGGCTCTACCCGCGTCCTTCGCTCACGCGCTCACGGCGCTGGGCGGATAGTTGATCTCCGTCATGGTGCTCTCGATGGCCGTCCAGTCGGTGGCATCGGGATCCCAGGAGACCGTCACCCGCTTGGAGGCCTCCTCCGCCTTCACCTCCGCCACGCCGTTGAGCTCGCCGACCTCGCGCTCAATGGTCATCACGCAGTGATGGCAGCTGATGTTGGGTACCGTCACCGTCTTCGTCGTCATGGGTTGCCTTCCTCTGTCGTCGGATTGTCCAGTGAGTCGATCTCACGCCTTGCCATTCGCCTCGAACACTTCCATGAGCTCCGTGAGCACGCGCTCCCTGGATTCGTCGTCGTCGCTCTTGATGGCGGTGGTGACGCACGAGTGCAGATGGCGGTCGAGGACCAGCCCGCTCACCTTCTTGAGGGCGCGCTGCACGGCCACGATCTGGTTGACGATGTCCACGCAGTAGACGCCCTCGTCCACCATTCGCTCGATGCCGCGGACGTGCCCCTCGACGCTCTTCAGGCGCCTCAGGATGTCCTCGGTCGTCTTGTCGGCCATGTTGCCTCCTCGGTTTACCCCACCCCCCCTGGGGGGGGATACATCCAACACTACATCCTCCAGCCGACGGGTTCAAGGGGGTGAAGGCACCTTCTCCGGGGTTGATCCGGACTTGAGGTTCGGGGACGCGCCGCTCCGGTTCCGCCTCGGCGCGCCTCGGCGTGCAGGCGTCGTTCTGAAGACGGGGCGTCGACCTCAGCCGGGGGGTGCCGTGGCCGCGTACTCCTTCCAGATGAGGGCGAGGATCATGGTGTCCACGACGATGAGCACGGCAAGCGCCGGGGAGGGGCCCACGAGCATCCGGTAGACCTGGTAGGCGAGGAAGAGTCCCAGGAACCCGATGGCGACGGGAAAGACTCCGCGTCGTTCCCGCAGCAGCCCCACAACGAGTCCCACCTTGGTGATCCCGTGCACAAGCAGATACACTGCTGCGAAGTGTATCGTCGCGAGGCCGAGATGGCGCGTATGACGCACGAGAAATCCAGCCACGAGGTCCCCCGGGTCCTCGGCGAGCTCGTGCTGGGTCAGGAACGCCACGACGCCGCTGACTCCGTGCGGCCCGAGGAGGAACAGGAGCACGCCGCCGCCGACCTCCAGCAGGCCGTCGATCCCCTTCAGGATCACGGCCCAGCGGAACAGGCGATGGCTCCAGGAGGTCGGTGCGACGTTCGCGGCTCCGTCCATTGCGGTCCGGGCACCTCCGGTCGGTCGAGTGGTATCCATGGGCTCAGGCGCTTCGGTGCCGCCAAAGATGACCGCCCGGACCGCCCGATGGCCATGGCGCCATTCGCTCCACCACGCCGGGGAGGATCATGAAGACGAGATCAAAGGTCTACGGCCTCGCCGTGGGTGCATTCCTGCTCGCGTTCGCGGGGTGTGCCGGGAGGGCCCCGAGCTCATCTGCCGCGGCGGCGACCCAGGCTGGCACGGCTACCGCCGGCACCGCTACCGCGCCGGCGCAGCAGCCGGGCCAGGCCGGGGCGCAACCGTCCGCGCAGCCGGAACCGGCCTCGGGTCGGTCGGCGCAGGCACCCGCCGGCGAGCCCGCGCAGCCGTCCTCCTCCGAGGCTCCTCAGCGACCGTCAGCACCAGCGGCGCCGGAGGCCTCGGGTCGGTCAGCGCAGGAACCCGCCGGCGAGCCCGCGCAGCCGTCCTCCTCCGAGGCTCCTCAGCGACCCTCCGCGGAGCCGCCCCCAGAGCCGGTTCCGGCCCCCAGCGCACGTACCGGCATGATGGGAGGTCGCGGCATGATGGGAGGGATGATGGGGAGCATGACGGGGCAGCCCGCCGACACCGAGCCCACACCCAAAGTGGGTGCGGCGGCGGCCGCCGCTCCGGAGTGCCCCAAGATCACCCAGGCGCTGGTGGATCTCGGTCATCGGGTCTTCACCGGAAGCGGCAACTGCTACGCATGCCACGGGAGCAACGCACACGGCACGGCGTTGGCGCCGAACCTCGCCGACAGCACCTGGCTGGACATCGACGGCTCGTATGCCGCCATCGCGGGGCTGGTGCGCGCGGGGGTGCCGCACCCGAAGAAGCACCCGGCTCCCATGCCGGCCATGGGCGGGGCCCAGCTCAGCGCCGAACAGGTGTGCGCGGTCGCCGCCTACGTCCACGGGCTGGGGGGAGGCCGCTGAGAGGCACGGCCGGGAGCCCGGCCATGGGGGGATGATCGAAGGAGGGCGCGGGGGGGCCGCGCCCTCCCTGTCGTCACGGTCCGCTGCCGGCGTGCTTCTGCAGGAAGCTCACCACGGTCGCTTCGTCGTCCTGCGTCATGGGCATCAATCCGGCGTTCATGGCGTTCGTCCGCATCCGGCCCACGACCCCCTCCCAGAGAGAGGCGGGATGGGCCGAGGGCGAGGGCAGCTCGTGGCATGCCTGGCAGCGCATGCGGAACGCGCGGTAGCCCGCCCCCAGCGTGTCGCCTTCCAGCTCCCCGCGCTTCAGCGGTGGCACCTCGATGGACCGCGTCGCGCTCACGCCCGCCAGCTGGTAGGCGCCGGTACTGTCGAAGCGCTCGATGCCCAGCTGGGACAGACGACGGACGCGCCCCTGGTCCTTCACCGCAGGCGGCAGCGCGTCGCATGCTGCGAGTGCGGAGAGCAGGGTCAGACCCGCCGCCAGCACGCGGAGGATCGAGGTCATGCGCCGAAGGTGCGGTCGATCTCGGCCCGGATGGCGTTCAGGGTCGAGCCCTTCTGGACCATCTTGTACACGATGGTGCCCTCCGACATGCACACGTCACACCCCGCGGCGTGGTCGCTGCTGAAGCAGTCGAGGAGAGAGTAGTGCCCCGCGTTCTCCTTGCAGTGACAGTAGCAGTACACGCCGTCCAGCGTCCCAGGGACCGCGGCCGCCATCTTGTACGCTTCCGCCACCCGCGGATAGTCGGCGTACCGGGAGGCCGGGACCACGCTCGGCTCCTCACTCTTCGCCCGAGGGGTCGGATGATGGTCGAGGGGCCCCCGGTCGTGCGTCACCGCGGCGCTCACGATGACGAAGGCCGCCACCGACAGGCCGGCTACGATCCAGGCGCGGCGCTGCTTCTGGCGCGCCTTCCGGCTGAGCGTGCTGCGGCTTCTTCCACTTCCTGCCATTGGTTCCTCCGGTGCTCACCGGGGTGATGTCCGACCCCCGTCGTCACATCCGAGCGGACGCCCGGCAGTATCACCGCCGCGCCGCGCTCATGTCCTCGGCACCAGCATAAGGGGCTCACCGTGAAGGGCCGGTGAACCCCGGATGAAGCCATCTTCATGTGCGGGAGTCGAAGAATGGGGAAAAAGCCCCACCCCGCACGCTGTGGGGCGAGCAGGTTGGGGCATATCCCCATGCGCTGCGGATACGTGCCGCTGTCCATAGCTCACAACATGATGTGCCCCAACGAGTTACGGCCGTACCTGCGTCTTGGTACGACGATTGCCTGACGAATCCGGCGGGAAGTTCCGCCGCACAACTGCCAACGGCTGCCCACGTGAGGCTGAAGTGCATCCGCGCGATCGGTTTCTATACATCGTAGTTCCATTAGGTGTGCTGGCCGTCTTCACGACGATGCTCATCGTCGGGAGGACGGTGGAGCCCGCACGGTACGCCATCGGGTACGCTCCCCAGCAGCCGATCCCGTTTTCCCACCAGGTTCACGCCGGCGCGAACCGCATTCCGTGCCAGTACTGCCACACGAACGCGGACCGTAGTCGGGACGCCACCATCCCCGCCGTCCAGACCTGCATGAACTGCCATACGTACATCGCGATGGCGGACAGCAACATCATCAAGAACGCGGTGGTGGCACGGTTGCAGACCGACGCGCCCATGAAGTGGAAGCGGGTCTACCATCTGCCGGACCACGTGTTCTTCGATCATCGCTCCCACGTGAACTCGGGCGTCCAGTGCGAGACGTGCCACGGCAATGTCAAGAACATGGTGGTGCTGACCCGCACCATGGACCTGCGCATGGGGGCGTGCCTGGAGTGCCATCGGAACCCGGCTCCGTACCTGCCTCCGGACTCTCCCATCAAGAAAGGACCTACGGATTGCACGGATTGTCATCGGTAACCGGACAGGGGAGGGGCGACACATGGGCGTGACTCGTCGCCAGGGCCTCCTCGCCATGGCTGCGACGCTCGGGGGAATCGTGCTGAACGGTTTCCTCCTCGGGCGCCTTCGGTCCGCCGTGGGGGCGATCCGCGAGGCAGGGAGCACGACGGATCGCGGCGCCGGGCAGCGTGCCCGTGGAGGTCGTGGCTACAGGGTCCAGCCGGACCCGCATTCGGTGAAGCGTCATGCCTGAGTCGCACGAGTTCCCGCCGGAAGCCCTCGAGCCCCTCGAGCCGCCATCGGAGGCAGAGCCGGTGTCGCGCCGGCGCTTCCTGAGCCTGGTGGCCGCCTCCGCTGCCCTGGCCGCCACCAGCGCATGCGAAGCGGCGCCGGCCGACACCATCGTCCCGTACACGAAGAAGCCGACGGACGTCATTCCCGGCGTGGCCGACTACTACGCCAGCACGTACCAGGAGGGGCTGGTTCCGTACGGCGTTCTGGTGAAGGCCCGTGAAGGGCGCCCCATCCACATCGACGGCAACAACGAGCATCCCGTCTTCAAGGGGAAGACCTCGCTGCGGGCCCAGGCCGAGATCATCGGCCTCTACGATCCGGACCGTCTCCGCCGACCCCTCCTCGCCGGGGAGCCGGCGAGCTGGAAGGAAGCCGACGCCCGGGTCGTGGATGCCCTGAAGGAGGCGGCACCCCACGGAAAGGGCGTCCTGCTCCTCACCCCCGCCGTGATCTCCCCGACGCGGCAAGCGGTCATCGACGATCTGAAGAAGGCGCTCCCCGGCCTCGAGCACGTGGCGTGGGAGCCGGCGCTCGGCCTCACCGAACGCGAGGCTTCGGAGACGCTGTACGGTGAGGGCCTGGCGCCTCGCTACCGCGTGGACAGGGCCCGGGTCATCGCGGGCTTCGAAGCGGACTTCCTCGGGACCATGGGGAATGCCGTCGAGGCCGTCTCGGGCTTCGCGCAGAACCGCAAGCTCGCCAAGCCCGGCGATCCCATGAGCCGGCTCTACTGCTTCGAGAGCCGCATGAGCATCACGGGGAGCAAGGCCGACGTGCGGGTCCCGGTGAGGCCTTCGGGTGCGGCTCGTCTCGCCTTCGCCGTGGCCAGGGCCCTGCACGACGAGCACGGGATCCCGCTTCCGGCCGGTCTCCCCCTCGAGGCCCTGAACCCCTTCGGCCTCGATGCCGTCGCCCGGCGGTACGGGGTCGACGAGGCCCTCCTCGGATCGCTGGTGGACGATCTGGCCGGGGCACGCGGGGAGAGTCTGGTCCTGGCCGGTCCGTCTCTTCCCATGGAAGCCCACGCGGCGGTGGCCCTGCTGAACACGATGCTCGACGCGGAAGGACACACCGTCGACGCGGCCTTCTCCCCGGACGTCCCGACGCTGGCGACACCGGCGCGGATGGCGGATCTCACTCGCGCCATCGCTTCCGACACCTATGCCGCCGTCGTCTTCTGGCAGACGAACCCCTCGTACGCCGTTCCCGACGCCGAGGCGTTCAATCGCGCGCTGGCCGGGGTGCCCCTGAAGATCTCTCTGGGGCTTCGGAAGGACGAGACCGCACGCCGGTGCGACGTCGTCCTCCCCATCAACCACTGGCTGGAGAGCTGGAACGACTACGAGCCGTCCACGGACCTCCTCAGCCTCCAGCAGCCGCTCATCCGGCCCCTGTACGAGACGCGGCAGGCGGAGGAGATACTCCTGGGGTGGGCGAACGCGCTGGCGGCTGGGGCCGAGGCGGAGACGGACTACCGCACGTACCTGATGGCCCGCTGGAAGCGCGAGGTCTATCCCGCCGGCACGTTGGCGACGTTCCAGCAGTTCTGGGTCGCTGCGGTCCACGACGGGGTTCTCCGGCGCGACGCCACGCCGCGCTCACCGCGTATGTTGCGGGCGAGCGCCGTGACCGAGGCCGCCGGGAAGGTGGCCGGGATGGACGCCGCCTCGGGGCCCTCCGGCACCGTGGAGCTCCTCCTGGAGCCGGACCTGAGGATGTGGGACGGCCGCTACGCGGAGATCGGGTGGCTGCAGGAGCTGCCGGATCCCATCACGAAGGTCAGCTGGGGCAACTTCCTGGCCGTCTCCGTGGCCGACGCGAAGAAGCTCGGCCTGGCGGACGGCGACCTGGTCTCGGTGGCGGCCGGGGCCCGGAGCGTGACGCTGCCGGCCCTCGTACAGCGCGGCCAGGCGCAGGGAACGGTCTTCACCGTTCTCGGCTACGGCCGCGAGGGGAGCGTTTCGGGCGAGCGCGGCGCGAACCTGTTCCCTCTCGTGGCGGACGACGGCTCCGAGCCCTTCTTCCGGCCGGCCGCCCGGCTTTCGCGAGCCTCCGGGAACCAGGCGCTCGTGCGCTCACAGACCGAGTTCACGACGCACGGCCGCGACATCGCCCCGGTCTGGTCCCTCGAGGAGTACGCCAAGAACGCGCGGCCTCCCAAGGAGGACAGGAGCCTGCCGACCCTCAACCCGAACCTCGAGTGGGGGGACCACAAATGGGGCATGGCCATCGACCTGTCCGCCTGCATCGGATGCAGCGCGTGTCAGATCGCCTGCCAGTCCGAGAACAACATCCCGGTCGTGGGTCCCGAGCAGGTGGCGCGTGGCAGGATCATGCATTGGATCCGGAGCGACGTGTACTACGAGGGCCCTGCGGACAACCCACAGGTCGCACACTCGCTCATGCTGTGCCAGCAGTGCGACGACGCGCCGTGCGAGCCCGTCTGCCCGGTGGCCGCCACGGTGCACAGCAAGGACGGCCTCAACGAGCAGGTCTACAACCGCTGCATCGGCGTCCGGTACTGCGCCGCCAACTGCCCGTACATGGTGCGGCGCTTCAACTTCTTCGACTACACCAGCTTCATCACCGACCCTCTCGACCTCGCGTTCAACCCCGAGGTCACCGTCCGTCCCCGCGGCGTGATGGAGAAGTGCACCTTCTGCGTCCAGCGCATCCGCAACGGCGTGCAGATCGCCAAGGACGAGGGACGCCCCGTCCACGACGGCGACATCGTGCCGGCGTGTGCCGTGGCCTGCCCCGCGGAGGCCATCGTCTTCGGCGATCTGAAGGACCCCCAGAGTCGTGTCTCGAAGCTCTCCCGCAGCGACCGGGGCTACAAGGTCCTCGAGGACCTGGGCACCCGTCCGGCGATCACCTACATGACCGAGCTCAGGAATCCGCCTGAGGTGCCGGGGAAGAAGAGCCATGTTTGAGGCCACCGAGCTCCCGCTCCCGCCGGCACCGGCCAGCAAGCGCCGCAGAAGGAGAAGGGGCTCCGACGAGTCCTTCCCCGAGTCCCTGCGCGTGGAGCCACTCGTTCAGGGTGATGCCTCCCTCGGGAAGCTGGACGATCACGTCAGGAACCTGAGCGAGGCGAAGCCCCCGAGGTCCTGGTACGTGGCGTTGGCCATCACCAGCCTGGTGGGGCTCATCGGCGTCACCGCCGTGGGCTACATGGTCTACGAGGGGATCGGCACCATGGGGAACAACGTCCCCGTGGTGTGGGGCTTCCTCATCATCAACTTCGTGTTCTGGGTCGGCATCGGCCACGCCGGAACGCTGATCTCGGTCATCCTCTATCTGTTCCGCCAGCGGTGGCGCAACGCCATCAGCCGAACCGCCGAGGCGGTGACCGTCTTCGCGTTCGTCTGCGCGATGATGTTCCCGGCCGTCCACGTCGGCCGGCCCTGGCTGCCCCACTGGCTGTTCGCGTACCCCAACGAGCGGCGCCTCTGGGTCAACTTCCGCTCCCCGCTGATCTGGGACGTGTGCGCCGTCGTCACCTATTTCAGCGTGTCCGTGCTGTTCTGGTACCTGGGGCTGATCCCCGACTTCGCGTCGCTGCGCTCGAGGGTGAAGAGCAAGGTGAAGCGGGCGGTCTTCGGCTTCATGAGCCTGGGCTGGGTGGGCAACGCCCGTCAGTGGCTCCACTACGAGAAGGCGTATCTCCTTCTCGCCGGGCTGACCACGACCCTGGCCCTCAGCGTGCACAGCATCGTGTCGATGGACTTCGCGTCCTCGATGGTGCCCGGATGGCACATGACCATCTTCCCGCCCTACTTCGTGGTGGGGGCCGCCTTCTCCGGGTTCGCGGGCGTCGTGCTCGTGTTCGCGTTCGTGCGTACGGCCATGAAGCTGGAGAACTACATCACCATGCGGCACATGGACCTGCTCAACAGGACGGTCCTGTTCCTCTCGTGCGTGATGACCTACGCCTACCTGATGGAGGGCTTCACCGCCTGGTTCAGCTCCGACTCGTTCAACCGGTACATCTTCGCGAACTACGTCTTCGGCGACCAATGGTGGGCGGGATCGCTGACGATCTTCTTCAACTGCGTCCTGCCCCAGCTCCTCTGGTTCCCGAAGTTCCGCCGCTCGGTGCCGGTGATGGTGCTGGTCTCCGCGGGGGTGACGCTGGGAATGTGGCTGGAGCGGTACACGATCATCGTTCTCTCGCTCCACCGCGATTACCTGCCCTCGAGTTGGGGCACGTATCTGCCCACGCCCATCGACTTCGCCATCCTCCTCGGCTCCGTGGGGATCTTCCTGACGCTGCTGCTCCTCTTCCTCAGGAAGATGCCCATCATCGCGACCTGGGAGGTCAAGGCCGACATCGTCCACTACCAGACGCATCCGTCGGGGCCGATGGAGGCCGAGCATGCTTGAGCCCCTGTTCGGCGTTCTCGCCCTCTTCCCCAGCGCCGACGCGCTGCTGAAGGCCATCCCGCAGGTGAAGGAGCGGGGGTTCACCAGGCTGGAGGCGTACACCCCCTACCCGGTGCACGGCATCGACGAGGCCCTGGACCTCCCGAAGTCGAAGCTCGGAATCCTGGTCTTCATCCTGGCGTCCCTCGGCGCCATCTGCGCGTTCCTGTTCGAGTGGTGGACCAGCACGGTGAGCTATCCGCTCCTCACGGCCGGCAAGGCCTACAACGGCTGGCAGGCCTGGGTGCCCGTCATGCTGGAGGGCACCATCCTCGTGGGGACGTTCACGGCCGCTCTGGGCATGCTGTTCGTCTTCAACAGGCTGCCCTTCTTCGGCAACCCGATGCTGCGCAGCAAGGCCGTCGACGAGATCACCCGGGACAAGTTCGCGCTGGTGATCCGGCCGGGGGACGGCGGGCTGGACACCTCGGCCGCCATCGCCGCTTTGAGGGCCGCGGGCGGTCAGGCCATCGAGGTCGTTCCGGCTCCTCACTACAGGAGGGCGGGCCTCGCCTGGTGGGCCAAGGTCACCGCCGGGATCGGGGCGGCGTGCCTCGTGGCGGGATACGGGACGGCCTGGGCCATCCGGACCTTCCCCACGACCAAGCCCATGGTGGAGATGGAGAACCAGCCGAGACTGGACGCCCAGGCGCCGGACACCTTCTTCGCCAGCGGGCGCGGCATGCAGCTCCCGCCGGTGGGAACGGTGCCGCGGGCCTTCATGCCTGTCCTCGCGACGAACCCCGATCAGGGGGGGAAGGCTCTCGTCGACCCGCTTCCCGTGACGGCGCGGGTCCTGGAGCGAGGCCGGCAGCAGTTCGACATCCACTGCGCCGTCTGCCATGACAAGCTGGGAACGGGCAAGCCGTGGCTCGACAGCACCTACGAGGCGCAGCCCACCGACCTGCAATCGTCCACGATCCGCGACGCGTCCGACGGCTACCTGTACTGGGTGATCTCGAAGGGGTTCGCCAGCATGCCCGCCTACGCGGCGGATATCTCCCCCAATGACCGCTGGGCGATCATCCGCTACGTCCGGGCACTCGAGCGTTCGCAGGACGCACCCGCGAGGGATGTGAAATGAGCGTGGCTTCCCGAGTCAGGAGCGCCCTGCCACCGCGCTTCGCCGAGCCCGCCGGAGGCCGTCCGCGCGTCGCCCAACCCCACGTGCGTCCGCCTCTGTGGACGGTCCATCGGACCTTGTGGGCTCTGGTGGCGCTCGGTGGCGCGGGCATCGTCGCCGCCTGGTTCCTGGCCGGAGCACAGCGCTTCTGGGTCAACTGGCTCATGTGGCTGGTCTTCATGGTGTGCCTGGCGCTGGGCGCGCTCTTCCTCGTGGCCCTGCAGCACATGACCGGGGCCCGGTGGAGCGTTCCGCTGCGTCGTACCGCCGAGCGCATCGCCGCACTGACCCCGTGGCTGGTGCCGGTGGCCGCCATCGCGCTGTTCTCCCTGCCCGTGGTCTTCTCGTGGACGCAGCCGGACGCCGCCTCCATCACGCCGCTGGTGCTGAAGGAGCACTGGCTCAACCGTCCGTTCTTCATCATCCGGCTGGCGGTCTGTCTCGGCCTCTGGGTGCTCTCCTACGTCGTCCTGGTCCGGGGCTCCGTCCGTCAGGACGTGACGAAGGATCCCTCCCTCACCGTCAGGCTCCGGCGCTTCTCGCCGGTCTTCATGATCCTCCTGGCCCTGACCATCACGGACTTCGCCTTCGACTGGGTCTCCGCCCTGGAGGCGTCGTGGTACAGCGACATCTTCGGCGTCTACCTCTTCGCGGGGGCTGTCACCACCGCCATCGCTGCGACGCTCCTGGCCGTCATGCACCTCCAGCGCCGCGGGCGTCTGCCCGGGGTCACCGGGGACCACGTCTACAACCTCGGCGGGCTGCTCTTCGGGTTCACCATCTTCTGGGCCTACATCGCGTTCTCGCAGTATCTGCTCCAGTGGTACGCGGACCTTCCGGCCGAGGTCTTCTGGTACGTCCAGCGCACCTCCGGACCCATGGGGCTCGTGTTCGTCCTGCTGGGCGTCGGGCACTTCTTCGTGCCCTTCCTGGCCCTCATGTCCAGGGCGGACAAGAAGAGCCCGACGCGTCTGAAGTGGGTCGCCATATGGGTGATCTTCATGGAGTTCGTGGACGTCTTCTGGCTGATCTCGCCGATCCAGGGAGGGGGGATCCGCCTGGGTTGGCCCGAGGTGTCCTTCGCCGCCTTCTTCGTCGCGGCGGGGCTCCTGGTGATCCGGCGCGCTCTGAGCCTGGGGGAGGACATGCCGACGGGTGATCCCTTCCTCGCGGCCGGCCTGGACTTCCACCTGCGATGAGGGGATCGGGCATGTCGGAGGATGCGAAGAAGATCGTCGCCGTGGTTGGAGCTGCCGTCGTGGCGCTGGGCCTCGCGGTGGTGGTGGGTGCCTGGCTCATGCAGGGACACACCGTCCACAAGATGACGTACCGGGAGGCCACGAAGCAGGCGTACCCGGACCCCACGGTCTTCGCCACGGTGGTGGGAAAGAGCACCCCGGGCCTCGACCTCGACAAGATGTTCAAAGCGACCCCGGCGGTCCTCGCTCACGGCAAGCAGCTGTTCGCCGCCTGCACGGCGTGTCACGGCGCGAACGGCAAGGGCGACGGTCCCGCGGCGGTGGCGCTGAAGCCTCCTCCCCGGAACTTCACGAGCCCGAAGGGATGGACCCGCGGCTACAACCTCGCCGACATCTTCGTCACCATAACCGAAGGCGTGAAGGGGACGGGGATGGGGGCGTTCGGCACGCTCTCGCCCGAGGACCGCTTCGCCCTGGCGCACTACATCGAGTCTCTCGGGAAGTTCGACCACCACGACCATGCGGCGGCCGAGATCGCGAGCCTCGACGCGCGCTATCACCTGTCCGAGGGCGTGCACGCGCCCAACAAGGTGGCCGTTCCCACGGTGATGAAGCACGAGGAGGCGGAGTACGCGGCCCCGCGTCCCGTGGAGATGCCACCGGCGTCCGACACCAGCGTCGGGGCCACGCTCTGCCGGAGGCTGGTAGCCGACCCCGTGCGGGCCGCGGAGGTGCTCTCGGAGCTGCCCGACTGGCGGGACGACCTCGACGTCTTCGCCCGTGCGGCCATGGCCGACACGCCCCGCAACGGATTCCGGGCGGCGGTGGCCACGCTGAACGGGGCACAGTGGAAGGCGTTCCACGACGAGCTCGTCGCCGTGACGCCTCGTCCCGGGCATGACGAGGCCGGCGCCGGGAGGCACTGAAGGGGGACGGAACCGGGGAACGGCACGCCCGTCCCCGCGTTCAGGGGATGGGCAGCTCCAGAACCGCGCTCACGGCGAAGCCCAGCTGCCAGCGCTCGAACGGCTCGAGCCGCGGGGCGCCGAACAACAGCTGCCCGGGGTCGTTGGGATTCTGATAGACCTCGATCGTCTGCGTCGTCCAGGGCACGCGGATCGCCATGACATCCATCTCGAGCCCGTATCGTGCGGTCCGGCCCCACAGGTACCTCGCCGCTCCGGACCAGTAGAACGGGCCGCCCGCGAGAATTCCCGGGCCGACCGTGATGACCTCATGACCGGCGTCGTCGAGGTTCAATCGCAGCTTGACGTCCAGGGAGCGGTAGGGCTTCGGGGCGGCCGTGGAGTATTGCGAGACCAGCGTGAGCGGGGGGTTGGTCGGCAATCCCCCGTCGGCCTGGTTCTGATGCACACACACGCCCCCCTTGCCGCTGTGAACGCCGGCGCGCGCCTCCAATCCCACGGGACCCAGCAAGCGCGCGCTGACCCGCACGGAGAGCACTGATCCTCCCTCCAGAGCGACGGCGGATCCACAGGCGTCGCGAACGGAGACGGGAAGGGCATCCGCTCCCGCGGATACGCCGACTCGCATCCTGGGCGTCCCCGCGCTCTGGCCGAGGACGGGATGAGCCACGAAGAGAATGAACGACAGTGGGCAGAGGACCCTCAGCCACGAACGGGCCATGGTGCTCCTCCCTCACGCTACGGCCGCTGGGTGCCGTCGTGCCTCGACGCTCGACCTACGGCGGCGGAACCACAGAAGGGATGGGAGAGCTCCTCCACGCGCTTTGACGGGAGGTGCGGGCAGTCCCTTTCGGGTTTGGGTCGCGGGGTGCCCCCCTCTACGATCCGCTCAACAGGCACCTGCCCGCGCGTACCTCAATCGAGAAATGCCGCGAAGGGGCGAATCGGTTTACAATAGGTGAGCGGCCGCTGTAAGAAAGAGTGACCCGTCACGTATACGAGGCGGCGCGTCGACGGACGCGCACGACGCACCTGCCCGAAGGAATCCCGCGCGCGAAAGGGACAGGCATGGCCGGTTGGGCTCCCACGGCACAGTGCGATCCGCGAAGCGATAAGGCCTCGCCCGACGGACGTAGCGACGCCCGACCGCGTCGGCCGTCCCCGGATCATCCGCTTCCAAGAAGTCCCGCCGTGGCTCGCCTCTCTGCCTGGATCGGCGAGTTCGCGCCGAAGCTCCTGCCCGTGGCACGCACGCTGTGCGTCAGCCCCGACGAGGGTGAGGACCTCCTGCAGGAGGTCTGGATGGTGGCGTTGCGCCAGAAGGAGGTGCCGGACGGTGACGACGTCGGTCCCTGGCTCCACCGCATCCTCTTCAACGTGGCCCGCACCCGGGAGCGCACCGCCGCGCGCAGGCGGCGCTTGATGTCCCGCTGGTCGCCGTCGGGTGGGATGGACTCCGTGCAGGAGAGCCCCGCCACGCTGGAAGCGGAGCAGCTCAGGTGGTTGCTGCGGAGCGAGATCGCGGCGTTGCCGGAGCTTCAGGCACGGGTAGTGCTGCTCCGTGTCGTGGGCGGGCTGTCCACCGCGGAGACCGCTCAGGCGATCCACAGGGCGGAGGGCACCGTGAAGGTGTGTCTCCACCGGGGCTTGATGCGCCTCGAGCAGCGGCTGAAGGCGGACGGCGTGGACTTCGCCGTCCCGGGGCAGAGCGCGGTCCGGTAGGCCGCAGCGGGCGGGACGAAATCCCTCCCGGAGCGATGGCGGACCCGGCGCCGGCCGTCATGCGGATCGTGCGCCGCATCCGGACGTCCCGCGGCTCCGGCTCGGGTGGCCCGCCCCGGGCCTCCCCCGCATATTGGCGCGCACATCCCCACAGGAGCACGCACCAATGCCACGGCCCGCCGCCCGCCTCAGCCTTGCCATCGCCGCCCTCGCCGCCGCCCTCGCGGCGCCCGCATCAGTGGGTGCTCAGGCGCCGTTCACCCTGGCGCAGGTCCACAGCTATCCGTATCCCACGGAGCTCGTGGCCGCCCCGACCGGCGCCCGCATCGCCTGGGTGTTCGACGAGAAGGGTGTGCGCAACGTCTACGGGGCCGAGGCCCCCGGCTGGAAGGCGCGCCGGCTCACCGACTACACCGAGGACGACGGCCAGGAGCTCACGCAGCTCCACTTCTCGCCGGACGGCGGGACGGTGGTCTACGTGCGTGGGGGCGACCACGGCTCCAATTGGAAGGGTGAGCTGGAGCCCGATCCCATGGGGACCGTGCTGCAGCGCAAGATCCAGATCTTCGCGGTGCCCTTCGCGGGGGGCGAGCCGAAGCTCCTGGCCGACGGTGACGGTCCGGCGGTGTCGTCCACCGGCCTGGTGGCCTTCGTGCGGGGGGGCGAGATCTGGACGGTGGGGCTGGACGGCTCCGGCGCCGCGCGGCTCTTCTTCGACAAGGGACGCAACCAGGATCCCACCTGGGCGCCGGACGGCCACAGGCTCGCCTTCGTGAGCGCCAGGGGCGACCACTCGTTCATCGGCATCTACACCGACTCGCTGCACGACCTGCTCTACCTGAACCCGTCCACGGAACGGGACTTCATGCCCGTGTGGTCCCCCGACGGCGCCCGGATCGCGTTCGTGCGGCTCCCCGGAGCTGGCGGCGCACCGGATCCGTGGCTAACGCAGACGCCCCGCCCCTGGGAGATCCATGTGGCGGACAGCCACACGGGGCAGGGAAGGGTGGTCTGGCGGAGCCCCAACACGTTGCGCGGCTCGTATCCCACCACGCAGGGGCGGGCCAACCTGCACTGGGGCGCCGGGGACCGACTCACCTTCCTGGCCGACATGGACGGCTGGGCGCACCTGTACTCGGTGCCCGTGGCCGGAGGGGAGGCGAAGCTCCTCACGCCCCACGACGGCATGGCCGAGTACATCTCCATGTCCCCGGACGGCCGCTACCTCACCTGGGCCGGCAACATGGGAGACGGCGCCCACGACATCGAGCGCCGCCACATCTTCCGCGTAGGCGTGGACGGTGCGGGATTCCAGGACGTCACCCCGGGGACAGGCATCGAATGGACTCCGGTGGTGACCGCCGACGGCGCCTGGCTGGCGTACCTGGGCGGAGGTGCGCGCCGGCCTCCCCTCCCGCACGTGCGTCCGGCCAACGGCGGTGGGCGGGAGATCACCCTCGGGCAGGACCGGGTGCCGGCGGACTTCCCCACCGACGCGCTGGTGGTGCCCACGGCCGTGACCTTCCATGCGGCGGACGGCGTGGAGGTCCACGCGGACGTCTTCGAGCCGCGGGCGGGAGCCGGGGCGGGGCTCGTGCGAGGAGGCAAGCGGCCCGCGGTGATCTTCGTCCACGGGGGGCCGCCCCGGCAGATGCTCCTGGGCTGGCACTACTCGTACTACTACTCGAACGCCTACGCCGTCAACCAGTTCATGGCCAGCCGCGGGTACGTCGTGCTCTCGGTGAACTACCGGCTGGGGATCGGTTACGGCCACGACTTCCACCATCCCGACGACGCCGGCATGAGGGGCGCGTCGGAGTACCGCGACATCAAGGCGGCGGGGGAGTACCTGGCGGCGCTGCCGCAGGTGGACGCCTCGCGCATCGGCCTCTGGGGCGGCTCGTACGGCGGTTACCTCACCGCGCTCGGCCTCGGCCGCGACTCCGACCTCTTCGCCGCGGGGGTGGACATGCATGGGGTGCACGACTGGACCAGCGACGCCGGCGGTCGCCTGGGCGAGGGTGAGTGGCGCTACGAGGTCTCCCCGGCGGAGCTCCAGCGGCGCGCGGACATCGCCTGGAAGTCCTCCCCGGTGGCCTGGGTGGACAGTTGGCGCTCCCCGGTGCTCCTCATCCAGGGGGACGACGACCGCAACGTGCGCTTCCACCAGACGGTGGACCTGGTGCAGCGCCTGAGGGCCCACGGAGTGCCCTTCCAGGAGATGGTGATCCCCGACGAGATCCACGACTTCCTCCGGCATGCGAGCTGGATGAAGGCGGACTCCGCAACGGTGGCGTTCTTCGACAAGCACTTCGGAGGAGCGCCGGGCGGGAAGGATCGCTGACGCCGCGAGAGTGGCAGGCGCCGTGGCGGCCGGAAAGGCCGTCGTGGTGGCCGGCACCGTCCCCCTTGAACCCCGGTCCCGCCGCCGCCATCCTCTAGTGGCGTGTCTCCCGGGTCGCGGCAGCACGCGACGAAACCCGGAGACACCGTGCAAGGCATCTGCGCGGGACCGCCTCTCCGTCCTGCCCGCCCGCGCGCCGGGGCCTCGTGCCGTCGTCGTGAAGTCTCGGGATGGGGCTCGCACCTACCTGTGGCGAAAGGACGGGATTCCATGCCAGAGCTGGACAAGAAAGCGGACCTCGCCGGTCCGGGCATCGGCGACTATGCGGACCTCGAGAAGGTCCTGCCCACGGACTACACCTCGCTGCTGGACCCCCGGGAGACCCAGGAGGCTCTGTTCGCGGCGAAGGACTACATCGAGGCGGGCCTCGGCCGTGAGCTGGGTCTCCTGCGGGTCACGGTGCCGCTCATCGTGGACCGCGAGAGCGGGGTGAACGACTTCCTGGACCGGGACGGCTCGCGCACCCCCATCGAGTTCCACATCAACAACGACCACAACAAGCACCCCATCGACGCGCAGGTGGTGCAGGCGGCCACCAAGTGGAAGCGCATGGCGCTCAAGCAGTTCGGCATGAAACCCGGCCAGGGCATCGTCACCGACATGAGAGCCGTGCGGAAGGACTACTTCCTCGACCACGACCACAGCGCGTACGTGGACCAGTGGGACTGGGAGCGGGTCATCACCGCCAAGGAACGAAACCTCGACTTCCTCACCGACGTGGTGAAGAAGCTCTGGAAGGTGATCAAGGGCGCCGAGACCCACGTGATCGAGCTCTTCCCAAAGCTGCGCACGAAGAAGTACCCGGACCTCCCCGACGAGCTCACCTTCCTGCACGCCGAGGAGATCCTCGAGCGCTTCCCGGACATGCCGCGCAAGCAGCGTGAGACGGCGATCCTCCAGGAGTATCCGGGGATCTTCATCTACGGGATCGGCTGGCCGCTGGCCGACGGCTATCCCCACGAGATGCGCGCCGCCGACTACGACGACTGGGTCACCGAGACGGTGTCGAAGGACGGCCGGCCCATGCACGGGCTCAACGGCGACATCCTGGTGTGGAACCCCGTCACCCGCCGGCGTCACGAGCTCAGCTCCATGGGGATCCGCGTGGACGGCGAATCCCTGAAGAGGCAGCTGGAGATGTCCGGCCAGCTCGACTTCCTCAAGTACCCCTACCACCAGGGCATCGTGAGTGGCGAGCTGCCCTTGAGCATCGGCGGCGGCATCGGCCAGGCGCGCACGTACATGGCGCTCCTGAAGAAGGCGCACCTGGGAGAGGTGTCGGTGACGGTGTGGCCGCAGATCCTCAAGGACATGTGCGCCGAGCGGCGCATCCACGTCCTGGAGTAGCTCCGGACCTCCAACGGATATCGCGCGGACACGGAGCTCCCCGGCGGTCGCGGGTGGACCGTCGCGGGCTCCCGCGTGTCCGTCCTGGGGGGTGGGCTTCCTCGGGCTGGACGCGGATCGCCTCGCGGATTGAACTTCCGATGCCTCGGTTCCGTAGAGTGCACCGGGACGTCGCTCCTTCTCCCGCCGGACGGAAGCCATGTTCATGTACGGTCCCTTCGACATCCTCATCCTCGCGGTGGCCATCGCGATCGTGATCAAGCCCATCGCGAGGGCGGCCGGGGAGTTCGCCCGGAGCCGCTCCAGCGATCGGGACCGGGATCTGCACCGTGCGGTCGGCGATGCGGGCCGGGAGCGCATCGAGGCGCTGGAGGAACGGGTGCGCCTCCTCGAGGAGCGCCAGGACTTCACGGAGAAGCTCGTGTCCGGCAGGAGGGACGAGCCGCGCCTTCCGACGGGTCCGGCGGCGGGCGCTGCCGAGACGCCCCCGGAGGATCCGCCACAACCCGGGGAGAAGCCCCCCGGCGCATGATAATTGCCTGCGGCGACGCCGATCCCGACCTTGGAAGGGTAGGGGAGCGCGCCGACCGCTGACGCCGTGACCGTCAACCTTCGCGTGGAGATCCGATCCATGGTCGTGGACTGGGGAAACATCGCCCCGATGGTCGTGGGGGTGGTGTTCTTCGTGACCGCAGGTGGCGTGCTGGTGCTCCGCCCCATCGCCAAGAAGCTCGGGAGCCTCATGGAGCTCTACGCCCGGGACAGGCAGTCCGGTGTCGAGATGGAGGTCCATCAGATGCGGGAGCTCGTCGAGACCATGAACGCACGCCTCCAGCTCATGGAGGATCGCCAGGACTTCACCGAACGGCTTCTGGCGGCGCCCAAGGCGCCCGGAATCCCTCCCCCCAATCGCCAGGAAGAGGAGCACATCGATGGCTGACGTGATCGACTATGAGATCATCGGCGACGACATGCAGCTCGTGGAGATCTCGCTGGATCCCGGTGAGGCCGTGCGCGCCGAGGCCGGCGCCATGACGTACATGGAGGACGGCATCGAGATGCAGACGGGCACCGGCGGCGGCGTCTTCAAGGGCTTCAAGCGCATGATCACGGGTACGTCCTTCTTCATCACGAACTTCACCTATCGCGGCGGTGGGGGGGGAGGGCAGGGCAAGGTGGCGTTCGCGGCGCCGTATCCCGGGAAGATCGTCCCCATCGACCTGCGCGCGTTCAACGGCCAGTTCATCTGCCAGAAGGATGCGTTCCTGTGCGCGGCACAGGGCGTGGAGATCGAGGTGGCCTTCACCAAGAGGCTGGGCGTCGGCCTGTTCGGGGGAGAGGGCTTCATCCTCCAGCGCCTCGAGGGCGACGGACTCGCGTTCGTGCACGCCGGCGGCACCCTCATCCAGAAGCGTCTCATGCCCGGGCAGATGCTGCGCGTCGACACCGGCTGCATCGTGGGCTTCAGCAGGGGTGTGAACTACGACATCCAGTTCGTGGGCGGCTTCAAGAACGCCCTCTTCGGCGGCGAGGGGCTCTTTCTGGCCACCCTCACGGGGCCGGGGGACGTGTACCTCCAGAGCCTCCCGTTCTCCCGCATGGCGGACCGTATCATGCAGGCCGCGCACGTCTCGGCGGGCGGTCGCCAGGTGGGCGAGCAGGTCGGCGTGGCCGGCCTGGGGGCCAACATCCTTGGAGGGCTGATCAGCGGAAATCGCTGAAGCCGCCGGCGTCCGTTGAGACCGGGTCCGGTCAGGTTGCGGACATACAGCGGTCTGCGGGGCTGGCCTCGGGCGTCCGTGCGTTCGACGCGGGCTACTCTTCGTCCGCCTTCGCCTCCTCGCCGAGCCCGTGCTTGTCAATGCGGTAGCGTAGCGTCTGACGGCTGACTCCCAGGAGCCTGGCCGCGGCGGACACGTTCCAGTCCACCAGCTCGAGCGCGTGGCGCAGGATGCGGGCCTCCATGCCGTCCAGCGACTCGCTGCCGTCCAGGCGCACGGCGAGCACCGCACCGCTGTCACCGGTGTCCTGCGGCAGGGCGGCTCCCTGCGGAGCCGGTGCCGACGCGCCCTCGGGCACGCCTTCCGGAACCTGGAGCCAGCGCTCCGGAAGCACTGGGCCGTCGGCGAGGAGGACGCTCCGTTCGATGACGTTGCGGAGCTCCCGCACGTTCCCCGGCCAGGTGTAGCCTCGCAGCCGGCGCCACACGGAGTCGGGCACGACCCGCACCGTCTTGCTCGAGCGTGCGTTGAACTCCGCGATGAAGCGCATCACCAGCGGCTCCAGATCCTCCAGGCGCTCTCGCAGCGGCGGTACCTCCACGCGGAACAGGGACAGCCTGTGAAAGAGGTCCTCGCGCAGCCGGCCCTGGGAGACGAGCGCGTCCACGTCGCGGTTGCTCGCCGCGAACACCTGGACGTCGACCACCACCTCCTTCTCGCCGCCCACGCGCCGGAAGCGTCGGTCCTCCAGCGCCTTGAGGAGCTTCGCCTGGAGCGGCGCATCCAATTCGCCGATCTCGTCCAGGAAGAGTGTGCCGCCGTGCGCCTGCTCGAGGTATCCCCGGTGTCGGGTGCGTGCGCCGGTGAAGGCGCCGGCCTCGTGGCCGAACAGCTCCGACTCCATGAGCTCCTCGGGAAGCGCGGCGCAGTTCACCTCCACGAGAGGCCCGTTCCCTCGAGCCCCGGTATAGTGCAGGATACGCGCTACGAGCCCTTTGCCCGTACCGGTCTCGCCGCCGATGACCATGGCACCCACGGGCACGGCGGACAGACGCCGGAGCTCGTCGCGTACGCGCACCGCAGCGGGGCTGTCGCCGACGAAGGCGTCCAGGCCGAAGCGCTCGTGGTTGCGAGCCGAGCTCTCGGCCACGCGCCGCTGGGCCCGGGCGCTGCGTGCGGCGCCGGCCACCACCAGGTCGAGGCGCTCCAGGGGACAGGGCTTCTCCAGGAACTCGAAGGCGCCGAGCTTGAGTGCCCTCACCGAGTCGGCCACGGTGCCGTATCCGGTGAGCACGATCCACTCCGCGTGGCTGCCCGCCCCGGCGCGCACCGCCTCCAGCAGATCCAGGGCGTTGCCGTCGGGAAGCGTCATGTCGCAGAGCACCACCAGCGGTGAGGCGCCCCCTTCGGCCAGCAGAGGCCGCGCCTCCGCCAGCGTGGAGGCCTGCAGCAGGTCCCACCCCTGGCGCGTGAAGTGCCTGCCCAGCTCGTCGCGCAGGACCGCCTCGTCTTCCACCAGCAGTAGCGTGTCGCTCACCTGGGGGCCTGTCCGGGTAGTACAGCGGGCCGCGTTGGGGGCGCCACGGCCCCAGATTCCATGCGGTTCGCCGAAGGCATAGCAGCAGCTACGTCGAGGCGGACCAACGACGAAGATGGGGCCGTGCCGCCCCAACCCACAATCGAATAAGTCATGTCTCCATGGTGTTGGGCTCAGGGGGGTCGCGGGCTGAGGCGTCGTCTCTTCTCCTCGCCGGAGCCGACGCTACGACTCGTCGTCGTTGCTCGCCTGAGCTTCGCGAGCCCCCTGAGCGCGACCCACTGTACTACCCGGACAGGCCCCTGGCCCTCCACGGGATGCGCACCACCACCCGGGCGCCGCCGCCGTCGGCGTTGGACAGATCCAGGGTGCCGCCGAGGTCCAGAACGGTGCGGCGTACGGTGGCCAGCCCGAGTCCGGTACCTCCGGAGCGCGCGCTGGCGAACGGTCGAATGGTGTCAGCGCTGAACCCCTCGGGGAAGCCCGGGCCGTCGTCCTGGACGGCGAGCTCCAGCCACTCGCCGTCCCGTGCGGCGCTCACCACCACCGAGGAGCCCTTGCCCTGCGTGGCCTCGACACCGTTGAGGATCAGATTGAGGAGTGCCTGGCGCACCCGGTCGCGGGGCAGCTCGCAGACGAGCCCCTCGGGGGTCGATGCGCTGAGGGCCACGCCTCCGCCGGTCCGCCGGCCCAGGAGCGCCACCAGCTCGCCGACCAGCCTGCCCACGTCGGTGGGCCGGGCCGGCTCGGGGGTGTGGCGCGCCGAGGCCAGGTACCCGTTCAGCAGGTCCACGACCCGCCGCACCTCGGAGCTGAGTAGATCCAGGCGCTGCCCGGTGTCCTCGTCCGAGCTCTCCGCCTTCAGGTTGCCCAGCCCCACGAGAACGCCCGCCAGGGGGTTGCGCAGATCGTGCGCCAGCCCCGCGGCGGTGGTCCCCACCACGGCAAGGCGCTCGGCTTCCGCCAGCGTGCGGTGCTGCTCCAGGAGCGCTCCGGTGACGGCCTCCACCTCCGACTCCAGCGACGCCTCGCGGGTCTGGTGCTCCACCTCGAGCTCGTGGAGTCGCTTCACCAGCCCGTTGTAGCTCTGGAAGACGGGGATCATGAGCGGATGGTGCTTCTCTTCCGCGACCGGCTCGGTGCTCCCGGCCGCCACGCGCCCCAGCAGCTCGGTCATCTCGCCGAGGGGGCGGAGGAGACTGCGTCGTACCCACAGGGCCCCCAGGGTCGAGAGCAGGACCAGGACGACCATGCTCCACACCGCCAGGCGGCGCTCGTTGGCGGCATCCGCACGTATGCTGCGAAGGAGCGCCTGCTGCGATCCGTAGCGCGACGCGGCGATGTCCCGCACGAGCGACAGGCCGGCGGCCAGGATCGACGCGGGTACCACGCTCGACTGCGACAGGATCGAGCGGAGCCGGTCGAGCTGGTCCTGCGTCTGCGGATCCAGGGGGAGGTTCATCGAGTTGATCTGATCCAGAGCCTGGCGGAGGGAGCCCACCATGAGGTAGTTGGCCGTGACGTCCCCGCCGAAGTCGGACACCATCGACTCCTGGAGCCGGAGGGTGAGCCCCTGCAGCTGGGCCGTGGCCAGGAGCTCCCCGTTCACCAGCGACAGGCGGGACAGGTTGCGCGACGCCAGCACGAGCGGCGCGCCCACCGCGACGGCGAGGCTCAGTAGCAGCGTCGCCGCGAGGACCATCCCCGGGTAGGCCAGCGCCCTGCGCAGCCCGGTGGAAGGCTTGGTGGTCATGGCTCATCTCCCCCGAGATCCGTCGAAACGGGGCTTCGGCTGGCCGATATCAGCCACCATGGCTGATCTCAGCCACCCCATCATAGATCACAAATTCTTGTACAGCAACAAGTTAACTCGTGGCACGAGCGTTGCTTCCCATCGTGCAGCAGATGTGCCTGATGCGGTCCCGAGGTCCAGAGGGACCACCCAACAGGAACGCAATGCGGCACGACCGCTCAACGATGGAGGCATCCTATGACGCTCGACAGGCTGGGGAAGGTCCACCTTCTCCCACTGGTCCTGACCACGTTGCTGGGCGCCGGCGCGGCGACGCTCCCCCGGGAGCTGCACCACTCCGACCCGGCCAAGACCCCGCCGGCCGCTCCGGCGACCCCCGTCAAGGCTGCGCCGGCGGCGGCCACCTCGACGACCGCGGCGGCGGATCTCTCCGCTGCGGAGCTGTCGACGGCCTTCGTCGGGCTGGCCAAGCGCGTCACCCCGGCGGTGGTGCGCATCGAGGTCAAGAAGAACGCCGGCGAGTCGTCCGGCCGGCAGCAGATGCAGATTCCGGAGCCGTTCTTCCGCTTCTTCGGGTTCCCGAACCCCCAGGGGCAACAGCAGCAGCGGCAGCCGTCCTACGAGTACGCCGGCGGGACCGGCTTCATCATCAACCCCAACGGCACCATCGTGACAAACAACCACGTGGTGTCCGACGCCGCCAAGATCACCGTGTGGCTCCACGACGGCCGCTCCCTTCCGGGGAAGGTCATCGGACGTGACCCGACCACGGACGTCGCCGTGGTGAAGATCAACGCCAAGAACCTGCCCACTCTCTCGTGGGGCAGCAGCGACAGCCTCCAGGTGGGCGAGCTGGTCATGGCCGTGGGCAACCCGGGCTACAGCGACTCCCAGTCCCTCAACTACACCGTGACCACGGGCATCGTGAGCGCCCTGGGGCGGAACCTGCCCCTGATCCAGCAGTCCCTGTCGCAGAACCCGAAGTACGGGCAGGCGCTGGCTCCGTACGCGATCTCGAACTACATCCAGACCGATGCGGTCATCAACCCCGGCAACTCCGGCGGCCCCCTCGTGGACGTACACGGCAACGTGGTGGGCATCAACTCCGCCATCGAGAGCAACGACGGATACTACCAGGGCTACGGCTTCGCGATTCCCGCGGACCTCGCCGCCAGCGTGGCGAAGCAGCTCATCGCCGACGGTGAGGTGCACCGGGCGCGCCTGGGTGTGGAGGTCACCGGCGTGACGGAGGTGGACGCGGAGAAGTACAATCTGCCGTCGGTGTCCGGCGTCCTCGTGCAGTCCGTCAGCGACGGTACGCCCGCCAAGGGCAAGCTGCACCAGGGCGACGTCATCGTCGGCCTGAACGGCAAGTCCGTGGCCGGCCCGGGTCAGCTCCAGAGCCTGGTGGCCGAGCATCAGCCGGGTGAGGTGGTCACCCTGTCCGTCTACCACAACAGATCCGAGCACCAGGTGAAGGTGAAGCTCGCCGAGGCGCCCTTCCACGGGACGAAGGTCGCCCACACCCGGTCGGCTGCCGACGCGAGCCGTATCGGGCTCGGCCTGGCGAACCCCGGCTCCGAGGCCGCCCGTCAGGCGGGCGTGAACGCGCAGGGAGCGCTGGTGGTCCACGTGGATCCCATGGGCCCCGCGGCCGAGGCGGGCATCATCTCCGGTGACGTGATCACCGAGGCCAACGGCCACCACGTCCGTACCGTGAGCGACCTGACCAAGGTGCTGGGCTCCCTGAAGAGCGGTGCCATCATCACGCTGCATGTGACCGACACCTCCGGCCAGGCGAGGATCGCGAACGTGCGCGTGGGCTGAGTCGCCTGACCCGACCAGCCCAGGACGCCCCCCGCCGGCCCTCCCGCCGGCGGGGGGCGTGCCGTTTCGAGCTCCGCCGCGTGAGCGTCCATGGCGCCGGACGGCGCCGTGACCTAAGGTGCAGGACGAAGGAGGGGGAGGGCTCGGGGGGCCGGGGCTTCCAGGATCGGGACCGACGGAGGCAGGGTCGATGTGTCGTTGCCGGTGGAAACGCACCGGGGGGGCCGCCGCGCTCGTGGCCGTTATGGCGTGCTCCCCGGGGGAACCGGCGCGCAGCCCGGGTCGCGACACGACGGCTGCGCCGGCACCACCCGCGGATGCGGTTCTGGGCGCCGCCTGGTCCCACGACGGGAAGCGCATCGCCGTGTCGTGGCTCCGGGGAAGGCGTGCACGCGTCTATGGCGTGTTCGGCCCTGCCGCCGACAGCATCCTGCCGACGCCCTCCCGTGGGCGCCCGATCACGGCCGGACAGGGCTCGGATGCCACGTGGTCACCGGACGGTCTCTGGATGGCGTTCGCAACCACGCGCACGGGGAACTCGGAGATCTACCGGGTGCGTCCCGACGGTACCGGTCCCGAGAACCTCACCCGAAGCCCGTCCAACGAAGGGGAGCCGGCGTACTCCCCCGACGGCAGGTCCATCGCGTTCACCTCGGATCGTGGCGGCAAGGGCCCTCGCGTCTACGTGATGCGCGCCGACGGGAGGGATCCGCATCCGGTGGCGGAAGGTCTACCCGGAGCCGACCAGCACGACCCGGCATGGTCTCCCGACGGACGCGTGCTCGCCTTCACGGTCCTGGAAGGGGCGGACACCGTGATCTGGGTGGACTCCCTTTCGGGGGGCGGGCGTGGAAGGCTGGGGAAGGGTCACGAGCCCGCGTGGTCCGCCGACGGCACCCACGTCTTCTTCACCGAGGGCGACAGCGTCTTCGTGCGCCCCTCCGCGGGGGGACCGGCGACCCTGGTCGTGGCCGACGCGCGGGAGCCCGCGGCCGCGCCCCGTGGCCGATGGCTCGCCTTCGTGCGGGGGACGGCCTCCGCCTCGGCGCTCTACCTCCTCGATCTCCGGACGAAGACCGAGGTCCGCATCACGTCATAACATATCCGCGCCGTCACGGCCGTCCGTCCTCCGCGTCTCCCGCCGGGGGGTCGGACACCGACCCTCCGTCCGGGCGATTCCAGGCGGCGATACGTCGAGCCAGCCGGAACACCGAGAGGGGAGCCGACCCCTCGGCCTTGTTGTTCACCACGACGAAGACCCGGCGCTCGGCGATGAGGGCGTCCAGAGCCGCCACGGAGATCCGCTCGAGGGACTCCGGGTCCTCGTCCACGATGTGATCGAAGGGCGCGTAGCGGTCCTTGGCCACCTCGTACCCGAGACCCGCGTGCAGCATCCAGCGCACCACGAGCGCGGGTTGCTCGAAGTGGCGCACGGCACCGAGCTGCTCCGCCAGAGGCGACATGGCGGGATGGACCACATAGCAGTGGGCCACCCCGGTGGACTCGAGGACACCGGCATAGGCCGGGGTGAGGAGCCCGGGCGTCCGCAGCTCCACCGCATAGAGCGGCCCCCGGGGCAACGCGTCGAGGAAGCGGTGGAGCTGCTCTGCGAATGCCTCCCGACCGCCTACGAGGCTCGGGGGGATGGGCGGAAACTGGAAGAGGATCGGTCCCGCCTTGGCACCGAGCCCTGCGCTCGCCGGGCCCAGGACCTCCTCGATGGCGTATGTCGGATCCAGGAATCGGACGTTCCGGCCCCGAAACGAGCCCTCCCCCGGGTTCGTGGGCGAGGTCAGAAGCCGGTCCGCCTTCACGAGAAACCGGAAGTCGTCGGGCACGACGTCGGCGTACGCGCGGAGCACCTCCGCCGGCACCGGCCGATACCAGGTACGGTCGATCCCCACCGTGCGCAGCAGCGGATGGGAGGCGTACGCAGCCAGGCCCTCGCGGGCCAGGACCAGCTCCGAGGCCTTGCGGTCGTAGACGATGCCGGCCCATCCGGGGAAGCTCCACGACGAGGTTCCGAGCCTTAGCCCCGCCGAGAGATGCCGCCCCAGCCCCAACACCTCCGGTGGGGCCGGCGCCGGTCCCACCATGCCAGGGACGGAGGGCTCGTCGTCGAAGAGACCGAGTTGCGGGTCCATACCTCCGGGTACATCGGATCGGCTGTCGCCACAAGGGTCGAACCCCATGCCGGGTTGACAGAGTAGGTATGGAGAAAATATATAAATGAGAAATACAGTTGTGCCGTGCCCGATCGAGCTCCCGATGGCGCGCCGCCTGCGTCGCGTCGGCTTCGAACCTCCTCCTCCGGAGGCGTCCACATGGCCGCCCTCACCCGTCTGACCTATCAGATCCTGCTGGCCCTCGCCGACGGGGACCGCCACGGATACGGGATCATCAAGGAGATCGAGTCGCGGGCAGGGCCCTCGTCCGCACCCAGCACGGGGGCCCTCTATCTGGCCCTCCAGCGCATGGAGGCCGACGGGATGGTGGCGGAGGCCCCCGAGCGTCCCGCCCGGGTGGATGATGACGCGCGGAGGCGCTACTACCGCCTCACCTCCCGAGGGAGGGCACTGGCGGCGGAGGAGTCCGCCCGCCTGGCGGCCCTGGTGCGGACGGCCAAGAAGAAGAAGCTCCTCGCGGAGGGCGGCGCGTGATCCGCCGACTCGTCGCGCTGGCGATTGCGCTGGCTCCTCGGTGGTTCCGCGAGCGGCACGGGGCGGAGGTCCTGGAGACATGCGAGCGCCGCGCGGGCGAGCGCATATCGCCGTCGGCGAGGGCGCGGTTCGGCGTCGGGGAAGTGCTGGGGCTGTTGTTCGTGGCTGTCCGCCTTCACCTGGGGGGCGGAAGACACGGCGCGTGGACCCGCCCCCGGACCCATGGACGGGGAGGGAACGTGTTCGGCACGATCGGGCAGGATATTCGCTTCGCGATGCGTACGTTGTGGAGGACCCCGGGCTTCACCGCTACCGCCGTGACCGTGATCGCCCTGGGCATCGGCGCCAACACGGCCATCTTCTCGGCCGCGAACGCGTTCTTCTTCCGGCCCCTCCCGTTCCAGGATCCCGGGCATCTCGTCATGCTCTACGAGACCAATCCGGAGTTCGGGTGGACCGACGCCAACGACGCACCTGCCAATCTCCTCGACTGGCGCGACCAGGTGGGTGCTTTCCAGGACGTCGCCGCGTGGCAGGACGGCGTGGGCCAGGCGACGTTCGTCCAGGACGGCGAGCCAGTGCTTCTGAGCTACGCCGCGGTCACGGGAAACTTCTTCTCGGTGCTGGGTGTGCGGCCGGAGGTGGGCGGCGAGCTCCACTGGGACCAGACGTGGAGCCCCGACGACAGCGTCGTGGTCCTGAGCCACCGCCTCTGGGTCCAGCGCTTCGGCGCCGATCCCGGCGTGGTGGGACGCACGATCCACTTGGGATCGTCCAGAGACCGGGTCGTAGGCGTGATGCCCGCAGGCTTCGACTTCCCCAACGACGGCACGCAGTTCTGGACTCCCATGGGGTGGGAGAGGTCAGATCGCCAGGCGGCCTGGTTCCGGCGCGCGCACTTCCTGCGGGGCGTCGCACGCATCAAGCCTGGCTTCACGCTGGACGAGGCGAACGCCCAGCTCCAGGTGGTGGTCAAGCGCCTGCAGAAGGACTTCCCCGACACCAACAAGGTCATGGGCGCCGGGATGACGCCACTGCGCTCGTTCCTCATCAAGGGCATCCACACGCCCCTGCTCATCCTCCTGGGTGCCGTGGGTCTCCTTCTCCTCCTGGCGTGCACCAACGTCGCCAACCTCATGCTGGTGCGGGCGTTGGAGCGTACGCGGGAGGTGGGGGTGCGCATCGCCCTCGGTGCGGGCCGAGGCCGGGTCGTCCGGCAGATCCTCACCGAGAGCATGCTCCTGTCCCTGGGTGGCGGGGCGACAGGTCTGGGCCTCGGGTGGATAGGCGTGAAGGCCCTGTCGGTGCGGCAGCACATCGGCATACCCGGGGCGACCGGCCTGGCACTGGACGGGCGGGTGGTCCTCTTCACCCTGGGGGTGACGGTCCTCAGCGCCCTTCTCTTCGGCACCGCTCCCGCACTCCGCGCCGCCAACGGCGCCGTTCAGGAGACGCTCCGCGAAGGAGGTCGCGCCGGCTCCGCCGGCCGGGGGACGCTACGCACCCTCGGAGGCCTGGTGGTGTTCGAGGTCGCCCTGGCTCTCATGCTCGTCGTGGGTGCCGGGCTCATGATCCGCTCCTTCTGGCTCCTGCGGAGCATCGACCCGGGGTTCCGTATGGACAATGTGTTGGCGATTCAGTTCGGGCTTCCCGGCAGCCGGTACCCGAGCCGCGACCAGGTGCTGGGGTTCCAGGACGACTTCGAGCGCCGCCTCGAGGCTCGCCCCGGCATCGAGAAGGTCGGGCGTGTCCAGCAGCTTCCGCTGAACGGCGCGAGCTGGTCGAGCCAGTTCCAGGCGGAAGGATGGCCGCCCGACAGAGTCGGCTTCGAGATCCTCCACCGCCGGGCCGACCGGGGTTACTTCGCGGCCCTGCAGATCCCGCTGCTGGAGGGACGCATGTTCGACGCCGATGACCGCCCCGGTGCGCCGCTGGCCATCCTCGTCAACGAGACGTTCGCCCGGAAGTACTTCCCCGGGGAGGACCCCGTCGGCAAGCGCATCGCCTACGACCGCGTGGCGACGCCCCATTCCACCTGGCACACCATCGTCGGCGTCGTGGGCGACCAGAGGCAGGTGAGCCCCGGAAAGCCCGCGCGCGCGGAGGTGTTCGAGAACGCCCATCAGGACTGGGACCGGAGCAACTGGGTCGTGATCCGCACCACCGGGGATCCCATGGCCGCACTCCCGGTCGCGAAGAGCGTCCTCAAGGAGATGGACCCGCTCATCCCGCTGGGTGCCGTGCGGACCATGCGGGGCGTGTGGCGCAAGTCCATGGCCCAGGAACAGTTCATCCTGACCCTCCTGGGGGCGTTCGGCGCTCTGGCGCTGCTGCTGGCCACGGTGGGCGTCTACGGCGTCACGGCCCAGGCGGCCCGCCGGCGGACCCACGAGATCGGAATCCGCATGGCGCTCGGGGCAGACGTAGGAAGCGTGGTCGCGATGATGCTCCGAAGGGGACTGATGCTGGTGGGCCTCGGCCTCGCCCTGGGCCTCGGCGGCACGCTCCTGGCCACCCACGCCCTCGGGAGCCTTCTCTACGGGATCGCGCCCACCGACCCGGCGACGCTGGGCGCCGTGGTGGTGCTCCTGGCGGCGGCGGCGGCGGCGGCCTGCTACCTGCCGGCTCGACGCGCGACGACCGTGGATCCGGTGAGCTCGCTGCGGGCCGAGTAGCGGCGGGCACCGGGAGCCCCCGGGAACGGAATCGCTCGAGAAGCCGGGGATCGCTCCGGGCCCTCCCGGAGCGTTTCGGGTGGGGAGCGTCGCTTCACGCCACGGGGCCGGCGGTCTACCTTGCGCCCATGGACGTTCAGATCTTCGGCGTGAAGAGCGACGCCGACACGCGCAAGGCGCTGCGCTTCTTCAAGGAGCGGCGCATCAAGGTCCATTTCGTGGACTTCAAGGTGCGTGCCCCGTCCAGAGGAGAGCTCGTGCGCTTTTTCCAGAAGCTCGGCGCCGACGCGGTGGTGGACCGGAGCTCCAAGCGGTTCCGGGCCCTGGGCCTGCACACCGCGCACTACGGCGACGAGCGCTGGATGGAGATCGCCGGCGAGGAGCCGACGATCCTGCGCATGCCCCTGGTCCGCTGCGGCAAGGAGCTCACCGTGGGCCACGCCGAGGAGAGGTGGCGCGGCTGGGCGTGAGGGGCGCGGTCAGCTCCCCCCGGTAGTCTCTCCCACCAACGCGATGAGGGTCCCATCGGGACTCACCGCCAGCCGGCTCAGCGAGATCCCCTGCGCGCTCAGGTCCGCGACCTGCTTCCAGGCGTGGTCTCCCGGGGACCATGCGTAGAGCACGGCTCCGTGAGCCTGGAGAAGCACGCCCCCGGGCGTCCACGCGTGGAAATCCCCGCCCTGGATGCCCGGTGCCAGGAGCGTCGAGGTGCCGGCGCGCACGTGCAACCGGCGGATCTCGGTGGAGTCCTTGCCCACGTGCTGCACGTAGCTGACGTCGTTCGTCCCGGGAATCCTCCGGATGGAGCGCCCGATGTCATGGGCCACGGTGCGCGTGGCTCCGGTGGACACGACGCCGACGACGAGGGTGGGAGGGGTGCCCAGGACGTACATGGCCACCGTGTGGTCGTCGGCCCAGGCGTGGTACCCCACCGGGGCGACGTCCGAGAAGAGCACGGAGGCGTCGCCGCCGTCGACGTCGAAGCGCCAGAGCCGCTGCGTCGAGTCGGCCTCCACCCGGATGGCCGAGAAGCCGCCGCCCATGCCCAGCCACGTGGCGGAGTACTCGCTCTCGCGGGCAGTGCGGGTGACCGGGCGGTTCTCCCCGCTGCCGAGGTCGTGGAACCAGATGTCCGCCTGTCCGGTGGAGTCGATGGAGGTGTACCAGAAGCCCGATCCGTCGGGGAGGAAGAACGGCTGGTTGTCGTAGCCCCGGCGGTGCGTCACGTTCACCGCCTTGCCCAGCGACAGCGTTCCCCCGGTGTCGTGGTGGAGCGCCGCCAGCCAGATGTCCGTGGCCGGAGGGGAGGAGGGCGTCGTCGCCGCCCCTTTGGCGCCGGCGCCGGGGCCCCCGCCGCCGCACCCGGTCACCGTCGCGGCGAGGACGCCGACGACGAGGCACGCCGCCACCGCCCTGCGCGCCCGCCTGCCGGCAGGGGAGCAGGGGGGCGGCCCATCCGGGAACGAGGCGGGGAGGACTCCGCGAACGTCGCTCATGGCGCTTCCTGGGCTGAGGGGTGCGGCGTATCCCGGCGTGGCGCGACAGCGCTGGATGCGTGCGCGCCGCCGGGATCTCGCAGGGGCCAAGATGGGTCGTCCCTCGCCGGCGGCGAAAGGCCCTTCCCGGCACGTTTTGGGGCGCTTCCCACGTCGCTGTTGACCGGCGGTCGGAGATCTCCCAGAATGACAGCGTCCGGGTGCCTCGGCCTGTCGGGTTGCAGCCGGGGACGAGAACTTCCCAGCGAGTCCGGGCAACCCATGGAGCCACATGCGTCGTCTACCTAGGCGAGTTCACTGTCTAGGAGGAGTCACACCGTGCCGGATACCATCGGGCTGACGAGCCTTCAACTGTCCATTCTCCAGATCCTCTGGGATCGCGGAGAAGCAACAACCCAGGACGTCTGGGAAGCCCTGCTCAAGGAGCGTACGCTCGCCCTCACCACCGTGGCGACGCTCCTCACTCGTTTGGAACGCAAACAGGTCCTCACCCATCGTCGCGAGGGACGGCAGCACGTATTCCGCCCCATGGTGACACGCGCGGAGGTGCGCCGCAGCAAGGTGAGGGATCTCACGGAAAATCTCTTCGACGGCGACGTCGCCGCCCTAGTGAGCCACCTGGTCCGCACCGACGAGGTGGACGCCGACGAGCTTGCCCGCATCCGGGTAATGATCGACGAGGCGGAAGCGCGAGCGGGAGTGGGTGACTGAGCTTCTTCTTGCAGCGACGGGAGCCCTCTACGGTTGGCTCCTGACCTACCTCCTCCAGAGCACCGTCCTTCTGTTGGCGGTGTGGGGGTTGGTCCATGTCCGTTGGCTGCGCCATCCCGTCACCCAGGACGTGTTGTGGAAGGTCGCGCTCCTGGGTGGGTTGATCACGGCGACGGTGACCACGGTGCGGGATGCTCCCGGTCGACGGGAGGCGCCCAGAGCCGTCGCGGTTCGAACCGTGAGCGCGGCGGATGCCGCCTCGCGGCGTGCGCAGCCCACGGACCTCGCCACTTGGCTGAGGAGCTCCCTGGCGCCGGGCGCGGCGGGGAGCATGGCTGCCTTGAAGGTGGCGAAGCCCTCCGAGTCGTGTCGGTTCGCGCTGACGAGCCTGCCCCACGACCACACCGACTGGGCCACCATCGTCGGCGAGGCGTGCCCCACGCCTCGTGCCTTCCTGTGGCAGCACGGGGCGGTGGTCCTCTGGCTCTCGGGGACTCTGCTCACGCTCGGCCTGCTGATCCGCCGACGGAGATTGCTCGATGATGCCCTGGGCGAGCTTCGACCCCCGGGCTCCCGAGGCCGCAGGGCCCTGAGGCGCGTAGTCAGCTCCGGATGCAGGATCTCGGCTCGTCTGGTGACATCGACGACCGCGGATGCTCCCTGCGTGGTGCAAGGGACCACCATCGTCCTTCCCGAACGCTGCGAGGAGCAGCTCGCGGATGAGGAGCTGGACGCCGTGTTGGCGCACGAGCTGGCCCACGTCCAGCGGCGAGACGTCCCGTGGTTGGCCCTCCTGCGGGCCGTGGAGGCGATCTTCTGGATTCAGCCCCTGAACCGCATCGGCGTGGCCGGTGCCCTGGAGGCGACGGAGCTGGCGTGCGACGACCGGGCCGTGGCGCGCACGGGACGACCCCTCGGGCTGGCGCGTTCCCTGGCCCGCGTGGCGGAGTGGTCCGTGCGGTCGAGGATCCCACGCTCGGAGGCTGCCCTCGTCTACGGAAGGGGCCACGGTCTCAGCGCCCGGATCCGCAGGATTCTGGACTTTCCCCGTCCGGACAGACGGAGCTCGCCCTGGGCGGCCGTGGCCGCGGCCGTCTTCGTGGTGGCGCCCGCCTTCCTCATGCCTTCGGTGCCTGCCGCCCCGGTAGTGCACAAGGCGGTCCTGTACCAGCTGGATGCCGACGACGGGAGCGAGCCCACGCTCATGCTGCTGGACGGAGCGGCGGAGATGGAGGCTCGGCCGGCGGCGCTCGAGAACGGTAGATCGGAGTCGGCCATCGGGGAGCACGAGCCCGATTTGAAGCTCTGACCCGCACGATGAGCCCGAGCCCCGGCGGGCGCCGCCTGGCGACCATCACGATTCCGGCACCAGGTCTGCACCCGGATCCCTTCCTGCGTCACGCGGACGGTGAGCCCCGGGGCTTCTGGGCGCGCGGCACCCGCTGGGTGGCGCACCGGGGCGTCGTGGCGGAGATCCGGTGTGGAGGTCTCCGCGGCGCCGATCGCTTCGAAGACGTTCGCGAGCAGGCTCTGGCGCTGGCGCGGGAGCCTCTGGTGGATGCCGCCAGCACGCGGGCGCCCCAGATGCGGCTCTACGGAGGGTTCGCGTTCCGCTCCGATCATCGGGCGGAGGGGACCTGGCGGGCGTTCCCGACGGCCTTGTTCCACGTCCCGCGGTTCGAGCTGGAAGGGCGAGCCTCGGGAGACGCGTGGCTCCGGGCACGGGCGCTGGTGGGACCCGAGGACGCCGAAGGGGCCCTGACGCGCCTGCGCCGGGACGCCGAGGCCCTGAGAGCCGAGCTCGTGACGGCGGACGTGTCGTCGCGGCGGCAGGCGGCCGCCGTCTCCGGGCACAGCACCGCCACCGCCCGCGCTTCGTGGGAGGACGCGGTGGAGGCGGCGTTGGCCGCCATCCGCGGCGGCCGCGTCTCGAAGGCGGTGCTGGCCCGCACGCTGGACGTGGAGCTGGAGACCGTCCTGAACCCCGCGTCCGTGCTGGCTCGCCTTTGGGAGGCCAACCAGGGCAGCCACGTCTTCCTCTTCGAGCCCGAGCCCGGAAGGGCGCTCCTGGGGGCCGCGCCCGAGACCGTGGCCACCCTGAGGGAGGGCGTCTTCCATGCCACGGCCGTTGCGGGGTCCGTCCGCCGGGGCGAGAGCCCCGAGGAGCAATCCGCGCTGGCGGCCCACCTTCTGGCCAGCGCGAAGGACCGGGCCGAGCAGCGCATCGCTCTGGACGACATGGTGACGCGCCTGGAGACCGTGGCTCATCAGATCCACGCCGACCTCGAGCCGCACGTGCTCGCGCTCCCCGCCATCCAGCACCTGGAGACCGAGATCCGCGCCAGCGTGCCCGGCGGCACGGGCGTCCTGGACCTTCTCAGGCTGCTGCACCCCACGCCTGCGGTGTGCGGCGTCCCCCGGGACGAGGCTCTGGCCTTCCTGGCCGAGGAGGAGCCCTTCCAGCGGGGCTGGTACGCGGGGCCGGTGGGGTGGTTCGACGCGGACGGAAACGGCGTCTTCGCGCCCGCGCTGCGCACCGCGGTAGCCGAGGGGAGCTCGTGGCGTCTCTTCGCGGGCGCGGGGATCGTGGCGGGCTCGGTTCCGGCGCTGGAGTGGGAGGAGACCGCCATCAAGTTCGAACCGGTCCTGCGGGCGTTGGGAGGCGCGGGAGCGGATCTGCGCCACGGGGCCTCCCGGACGGCGACCTCCGCTCCGCCCACGGTGGAAGCGAACGCCGCGCCGGGCCCCGGTGGGCGGCCCCACCGGGGCCGCGCTTGAGCGCGGCGGCGAACACCGTCTGGGCCCGCGCGCTGGCCGACGAGCTGGCTCGCTGTGGCGTCCGGGACGTGGTCCTGGCGCCCGGCTCGCGCTCCACGCCCCTGGTGCTGGCGTTCGCCGCGGACGGCCGCTTCCGGGTGCGGGTGCACCTGGACGAGCGCTCGGCCGCCTTCTTCGCCCTCGGGGTGGGGAAGGCGTCGGGGCGGCCCGCGGTGGTGGTCACCACCTCGGGCACCGCCGCGGCCAACCTCATGCCCGCCGTGGTGGAGGCGTCCATGTCCGAGGTGCCCCTCCTGGTGCTCACGGCGGACCGGCCGCCACGTCTCCGGGACGCCGACGCCAACCAGGCCATCGACCAGGTGCGCCTCTACGGCCCGTACCCCCGGGCGTTCTTCGACCTGGCGGTGCCCACCCTCGAAGGTCCGGCGCTTCGACACCTCCGCGGGGTGGCGTGCCGCGCCGTGGCCGCGGCGACGGGAGCGGGGCCGGTGCACCTCAATCTCCCCTTCGACAAGCCTCTCGAGCCCGTGACGGACGATCCGGCGGCGGCCGCGTTCGCTGCCGAGCACCCCCTGGCTGCCTCCGGTCGGCCCGACGGCGAACCCTTCGTCCGCGTGGGCCCACGGAAGGCCCGCGCCGGTGACGACGAGATCGCGGCCCTGGCGAAGGCCATATCCGGGAGTCCCCGCACCCTGGTGGTGGCCGGTCCGGCCCGCGGGCCCGACGAGGTCGGCCCCGCGGCTCTGGCCGTGGGGAGCGCGGTGGGGTGCCCCGTGTTGGCCGACCCCCTGTCGGGTTCACGCTTCGCGGAGGCCGGCGACGCCCTGGTGGTGGGTGCCTACGACCTGTACCTGCGCGATCCGGAGGTGCGCGCCCGCCTGCAGCCCTCCCTGATCCTGCGGGTGGGGGCGAGCCCCACGTCGGCACCTCTCCAGGAATACCTCATGGGACTCTCCGGAGTCCGCCACGTGGTGGTGGACGGGGGAGGGCGGTGGAAGGACCACGGCGCCACGGCTACCGACTACGTCCGGGCGGACAACGCGGATACCCTGCTGCGGTTGGCTCGCTCTCTCGAGGATCACGGCGTCGGCACGCCGGACCCCCGATGGTCCGACCTCTGGAGTCGCGCCGAGGCCGCGGCCCGGTCGACGCTGTCCCTGTCCGCCGGTGACGAGCCCCACGAAGGGACGGTCCTCACGGCGGCGGCGGCGGCGGTGCCGTCCGGCGGCACGCTCTTCGTGTCCAGCTCCATGCCCGTGCGGGACCTGGACGCCTTCGGCGCTCCCCGGGAGGCGCCGCTCCGCGCCCTGGCCAACCGCGGGGCCAGCGGCATCGACGGGGTCGTCTCCACGGCGTTCGGCGCGGCGTCCACGGCGGAGGGACCCGTGGCGTGCGTGCTGGGCGACGTCGCGTTCTTCCACGACCAGAACGGCCTCCTGTGGGCCCGGGAGGAAGACGCCCGGGTCGTCCTCGTGCTCATCGACAACGACGGCGGCGGGATCTTCCACATGCTCCCCGTCCGCGAGCACGAGCCCCACTTCACGCCGTACTTCGCGACCCCGCACGGGCTGGACCTCGCGCGCACGGCGGAGCTCCACGGCATCCCCTTCGACGATGTGGAGGTGCCGGACATCGGTGCCGAGCTGGCCCGGGCCCTCGAGGTCGGCAGGACGCGGATCCTGCGCGTGCGCACGGAGCGGGCCACCAACCAGCGCCGGCACGCGGAGGTTGCGGCCGCCGTGACGGCCAAGGTGAAGGAGGCGCTGGGGTAGGCGGCCGCCTCCGCGCCCGTATCTTGGAGGCTCTCTGGAGCGTTCCGACGGCCGGCGGGTAGTCGCCGCTCCGTGGAAGATCCTCCCGAAGAAGAAGGAACGATGGCGCAGCCCGATTGGAAGGAAGTCAGGAAGTACGAGGACATCACCTACCACAAGTGCGACGGTGTCGCCCGCATCGCCTTCAACCGCCCGGAGGTGAGGAACGCCTTCCGGCCGGACACGCTCCTGGAGATGCAGGACGCCTTCAAGGACGCCGGCGAGGACGTGGACGTCGGCGTCGTGCTCCTCACGGGGAACGGTCCCGCCAAGGACGGCAAGTGGGCGTTCTGCTCCGGAGGCGACCAGAAGGTGCGGGGCGAGGCCGGGTACGTGGGCAAGAGCGGCGTGCCCCGCCTGAACGTGCTGGAGCTCCAGCGCTACATCCGCTCCATGCCCAAGCCGGTCATCGCGCTGGTGCCCGGGTACGCCATCGGCGGGGGCCACGTGCTCCACGTGGTGTGCGACCTCACCATAGCCGCGGACAACGCGGTCTTCGGCCAGACCGGGCCCATCGTGGGCTCCTTCGACGGTGGCTTCGGCTCCTCGTACCTGGCGCGCATCGTCGGGCAGAAGAAGGCCCGGGAGATCTGGTACCTGTGCCGGCAGTACTCGGCGCAGGAGGCTCTGGACATGGGGCTGGTGAACAAGGTCGTCCCCATCGACCGCCTCGAGGAGGAAGGGTGGCAGTGGGCCCAGGAGATCCTGGACAAGAGCCCCCTGGCCATCCGCCTGCTGAAGAGCGCCATGAACGCCGACGTGGACGGGCAGGCCGGGCTCCAGGAGCTCGCCGGCAACGCCACCCTCCTGTTCTACATGACCGAGCAGGGCCAGGAGGGGAAGAACGCGTACGTCGAGAAGCGGAAGCCCAACTTCCGGAAGTACAAGTGGCTGCCGTGGTAGGAGGCAGCCCACCCTCCATCTCCCGGGCGCAGGCGTGGATCCTCGCCTCGCGCCCCAAGACCCTCACCGCCGCCGCCGCTCCCGTGCTGGCGGCGACGGGGCTGGCGGCTCACCGGGGCACGGCGGCGACCCTGCCGGCCCTGGCGGCGCTGGTGGGCGCGCTCCTCATCCAGATCACCACGAACCTGGCCAACGACTACTACGACTTCGTCCACGGCGGGGACACCCACGAGCGCGTGGGCCCCCTGCGCGTGACGCAGGCGGGGGTGCTGTCGCCGCGGACGGTGAAGCGGGGGGTGGTGGTGACGTCGTCCGCCGCGCTCCTGGTGGGCGTCTACCTCGCCTGGGTGGGAGGGTGGCCCATCGTCGTCGCGGGTCTCGCGTCGCTGACGTGCGCGATCCTGTACACGGGCGGGCCGTACCCGCTGGCGTACCACGGCCTCGGGGAAGTGTTCGTGTTCATTTTCTTCGGATTGGTGGCGGTGGGCGGGACCTGCTGGGTGCAGGGGGGCGTGTATCCTGCCGACGCGCTGCTCATCGGCGTCGCCATGGGGGCGATCATCACGGACATCCTGGTGGTGAACAACCTCCGGGACATCGATACCGACGCACGGGCGGGCAAGCGCACGCTGGCCGTGCGCCTCGGCCCCACCGGCACCAAGGCCGAGTTCCTGATCCTCCTGGCGGTGGCGTTCCTCGTCCCTGTCATCGGCTTCGTGCGCATGGGGTGGCCGCCGGCCACCCTGGCCACCTTGCTGGTCTTCTTCTTCGCGCTGGCGCCCACGCGCACGGTGCTGGGCCACGCCCGGGCCGCAGAGCTCCTCCCGGCGCTGGGGCAGTTCTCCCGAGTCGTCGCGCTCTACGGTGCCGTGCTGGGCATCACCCTGGCCCTGGGATGAGACCTGTGAGGGCGGACTTTCTCGCCGAAGCCGCTGCGCGTTGGCCGGAGCGGCGTGCCCTCTCCGACGCTTCGCGGGTGTGGAGCTACGCGGAGCTGGACGCGTGGGTCGCCGAGCTGGCCCGGCGCATCCGCCAGGAGGACCATGCGGACGCCGGTGACCTCATGGTGCTGGTGGTGGACCCCACGCCGGAGGGCGTGGCCATGCTGCTGGCCGCCACCCGGGCGGGGCTCGCGGTGGCGCCCCTCAACCCGAGACTCACCGAGCCCGAGCGCAATGCGGCCATGGAAGCCCTGGCCGATGCCGAGCCGGGCGCGTACGCGGTGCTGTGGACGTCGGGCACGGCCGGGAAGCCCCGTGGCGTGTCCCTTTCCGCGGAGAACATGCGGGGCAGCGCCCTCGCCTCGGCACGCCGCCTGGCTCTGGGCCCCGGCGACAGGTGGCTGGCTTCGCTGTCCGTGGCGCACGTGGGAGGCCTGGCCCTGGTGACCCGCTCCCTGCTGCTCGGCTCGGAGATCGTCGCGGTGGGCGTCTTCGACGCGGCCGAGACGTCCGAGCTCATGGACGAGGGGCGCTTCAGCCACGCCTCGCTGGTGCCGACGCAGCTCCTTCGCGTCCTGAACCATCGCGAGGGCAGGCCTCCTCCGGCCACGTTCCGATGTGCGCTCATCGGTGGGGCCCACGCGTCCCACGAGCTGGTCCGGCGGGCCCTCGAGGACGGATGGCCCCTGGCCCTCACCTACGGGATGACCGAAGCGACGTCCCAGGTGGCCACCGCGCCACCGGAGCTCGTGCGTGCCAAGCTCGGCACGGTGGGACGGCCCCTGGACGGCGTGGAGGTGAGGCTGGAGGAAGACGGCGAGATCCTCGTGCGCGGCCCGACCCTGGCGACGGGGTACGTGGCCAGCGCCGAGCCCCTCACCGACGACGCAGGGTGGTATCACACCGGCGACCTGGGCCGCCTCGACGAGGTCGGGGACCTGTGGATCACCGGCCGGCGCTCCAGCCGCATCGTCTCCGGAGGGGTCACCGTGGATCCCTCGGAGGTGGAGGAGGTGCTCCGCGCCCACCCCGCCGTCGCCGAGGCCTGCGTCGTGGGGATCCCCGACCCGGAGTGGGGAGAGAAGGTGGCGGCGGCGCTCGTGTTCAGGGACGGCGTCTACGACCTGGAGTCGGTGGACGCGCTGGCCCGGACCCGGCTGAGCGCCGCGAAGCGTCCCCGGCGGTGGCTCCCGCTGGACGCCCTGCCGTTGAACGCCACCGGGAAGGTGGACCGGGAAGCGGTGCGGGCCCGCCTCGCAGCGGGCCCACAAGAAGGCTGAGGCGCGAGCTTTCCGGCGCACCCGCGCCGCCTGACGGCACCCGGCGCTCGGCGCCGGCCGCGTCGCTCAGGCCACCCCCGGCGCTCAGCGCCACCCACCCCTGCGGGGGCGGTGCCGGCGCTCCTTGTGCGGGATGCCGACGGTGACCCCGATGCGGAGGGTCGTGAGGTTCGCCTCTGCCCGGTGGGGCGTCACCGTGATGCTGCCGTCGGGGTTGTCCACTATGTCTCCCTCGGTGAGGAAGTTGGCGAGCCCGTTCTGGTGCCGCTCCATCCCCACGTCCAGCGCCACCGGGGTGCGTCCCGAGGTCAGCCGGATGCGCACGCCACCTCCGACGCGCCACGCGAACGTCGCGTCGTCGTAGTTCGTCGTGTGGGCGAAGTCGCCCCAGTCGGCGGAGCCGCCCAGCGACGACGTAGTGGCGAAATACGAGAATCCCCACGACACGTTCAGGTAGGGCTGGACGGCGCCCGTGGCCAGCAGCAGCTCCGGTCCGATGCCTCCGAAGAAGATGTTGTTCGTCGTGGTGAGGTCGGCCTCGATGCGGCACCCCACGGGTGCCCCGAAGCAGACGCGCTTGTGCTCGTAGCCGTACACGAGGAACCCGAGGTCACCCCGGAGGAGCAAGCGCCCGGAGATCTCGAGGGGGATCGCACCGTGGAGCTGTGCGCCGAACCCCTGGTCGAAGTAGGTCCCCAGCTCACCCACGGGCCGGGCGTCCACGAACGCGATCCCCGCGTATCCGGCGGGTCCTCGCGGGTCGACCTGGGCTCCCGCCTCCCCCGCGGCCGAGCCGAGCGCCGCGAGGGCGCCCAACGCTCCGGCCGCCGCCTTCAACCACATTGCCGCGCGCATCATCGTCGTCTCCCTGTCCGTGGTCCACCCCGCCGAAGGATGGGAAAGCAGGCTTCATGCCGTACGACTACGTGCGTGGGAGATGTTGTGCGACAACGGGTCTCGGATCCCGGTGGGGTGTGACGGGGCGGTTCTGTGTCCCCTCCGGTGGACGCGTGTCCGCGTCCCTTCCTCACCCGTCCCGGGCGCCGGCGTTCGCGGAGCTCGGGAGCCCGGACGCGGCGACGATGCGGCGACGTGGGGAAATCCCGTACGCCCGGGTCCCGGCGTCTACGGAGGCCATGCGTGGGAGCCTCCCCACGGGAGCCGGCCATGCGGACCCGACACCGGGTCGGGCGCCGGCGGCGCAATTTCCGGAGACCGGACCGGCGGGGTCCGGAGATCCCGTGGAGGAGAGCGATGGCGCAAGGCGACGGGCGAGGAACCGGGCACGGCGACGGCCACCCCCACCGGGGGGGCCACCCGCACGGACACGGCCATCCGCACGGGCACGGGCAGGGGGGCGGTGGCATGCCCGGCATGCCCCGGGACTTCAATCAGGCACCCTTCCTGGTGATCTGGGAGACCACCCAGGCGTGTGACCTCGCCTGCAAGCACTGCCGGGCGGAGGCTCAGCCTCTGCGCCACCCCGACGAGCTCACCACCGCCGAGGCGCGCAGGATGCTGGAGGACATCCGCCGCTTCGGGCCCATCATCTTCGTGTTCTCCGGCGGCGACGCGCTGAAGCGCCCGGACATCGTGGAGCTCACCCGGTACGGCACCGAGCTGGGACTGCGCATGGCCATCACACCGGCCACCACGCCGCTCTGCTCCGAGGAGACCATGCGTGCGCTCCACGAGGCCGGGATGGCGCGGCTGGCGGTGAGCCTCGACGGTCCCACCTCGGCGGTGCACGACGAGTTCCGGCAGGTGCGGGGCTCCTTCGACCACGGCTTGAGGATCCTGCGCACGGCGCGGGAGATCGGCATGTCCACCCAGGTGAACACGGTGGTGGCCCGCCACAACGTGAACGACTTCAAGGTCATGGGCGAGCTGCTCTCCGAGCTGGGGATCGTCTTCTGGGAGGTGTTCTTCCTCATCCCCATGGGTCGGGCACGCCCCGAGGACGTAGCCGGGGCCGAGGCCTTCGAGCGCGTCTTCAACGAGCTCTACGATCTCTCCAAGACGGTGCCCTTCGACATCAAGGCCACCGCCGCGCCCCAGTACTCCCGCGTGGTGCTCGAGCGTAAGGTGGCCGAGCGCCGCCAGGGTGCGCGCTCGGAGGCGACGGACGTCCTCACCGACGGCGTGGCCCACTCCCTCAGCGACGGCATCGGGCGGGCGCGCGGCGTCAACGACGGCGACGGCTTCATGTTCGTGAGCCACGTGGGGGACATCTTCCCGTCGGGGTTCCTCCCCAAGTCGGCGGGGAACGTCCGCACCGACGACCTGGTGGACGTGTACCGCAACTCGACACTCTTCACGCAGCTCCGCGACCGCTCCCTCCTCAAGGGGAAGTGCTCGGTGTGCGAGTACCTGCCGGTGTGCGGCGGGAGCCGCGCCCGGGCCTACGCCGTCACGGGCGATCCGCTGGAGGCCGAGCCCTTCTGCGCCCACGTCCCCAAGCGGTGGCAGCGCATGGTGGAGGCGGGGGAGGTGGAGGACGCGAAGGCGTACTTCGCCAGGCGCGCGCTGCATCCGGGAGTGGAGCTTCCGGTGCTCTGAGGGTAGAACGCCTGCGAGCCACGCCGGTACGGCGAGGCACCGGAACCAGCGACGTGAACGACAGGAGGCGGCCGTGGCCGCGGACGAGATGCAGGCGCTGCTCCAGGAGGCGGCGCCGGGCTTGAGCATCACCAGCCCCTTCCTCCTCACCACCCTTCCCGGCTTCGGCCCCACCCTGGGTCACCTCGCGGGCATCATGACGTATGCGCGCGTCACCACGCTGCGGGACGTGCGCGGGCTCTCCACCGAGCAGCTCGACCATCGGCTCGACGACCAGTCGAACAGCATCGGGATGCTGCTCGAGCACATGGCCTGCATCGAGGAGGCCTACCAGGAGATGACGTTGGGGTTGGCGTTCGAGGAAGCTGCGCTCGAGCGCCGGAAGATCGGCACCGACCTCGGCCCGGCGGCCTGGGAGGCCATCCGTGGCCACGACCTCGCCCACTACCGGGGGCGCCTCGCCGACGTCCGCCGGCGGACGCTGGCGGAGTTGGCCCGGCGCGACGACGACTGGCTCTTCGAGGAGGTGCCGTTCGTGCTCGGCCAGCGAGCGAACAACTACTTCATGTGGTTCCACGTCGCGGAGGACGAGTTGAACCACCGGGGGCAGATCCGCTTGCTGCGGAAGCGCCTGCCGGGCTGATGTAGGCTGCGGAGCGCGGGGACCACCTGAAGTTGGGGCAGGGCGAGACATCGACTTCCGTGAGCTCCAACCGCGTCCTGTTCCAGGACCCGACCGGAGGAATCGTGGAGCCGCGCCGTCGCAGGCCAGGCCCTACAAGAGATCGCCACGCTATTGTTGTAATCATGCTGTTACTGCCTCATGGCAACCAGGGTGCGCTTCGGCCCTCTTTCCTCCGAAGCCCCGAGAGGTCGAATCATGAGTTTGGGCCACATCGCCTGGACGGTGGCCGGGGGCGCCGCCGTTCTTCTGGTCGTCCAGTGGGGGTACCTCGTCGTCGTTCTGGTGTGGGAAGACCAGAAGACGAGAGGGGTCGCCTACTACGGCCTGTCGCTGTCGGAACGGGAGCGCTTCAAGCGGGCCCTCCGTCTGCATGCGCGGCTGCTCTCCCCCTTCGTTCGCCTGCTCGGGCGCCTGTCCAAACCCGACCTCGGCCGTGCCAGCTTTCGATTCGAGGGCGTAGCAGGGCCGAAGGGCACGTGCTCGGTCGAGACCTTCCGCCAGGCGACTGAGTATGACCCACGGCCGGGAGACGTATTTGTCGCGACCCAGATGAAGTGCGGCACGACCTGGATGCAGCACCTCGTCTACCAGATACTGCTGCGCGGGCAGGGAGACCTGGCCGAGATCGGCCAAGCCTTGTATGCGGTGTCGCCGTGGCTGGAGTCGATCAAGAGCGTATCCGTGGCCGATGCGCCGGTCGTCGGGACCGAACACCCCTCCAGGATCGTGAAGACCCACCTCCCCGCACGTCTATGTCCGTCCAGTCCGGAGGCCAAGTACATCTACGTGGCTCGGCATCCCGTGTCGTGCTTCGCCAGCTGTGTCGACTTCCTCGCAGGGAACATGGGCCCGTTCTGCCCGAGCCTCGACGTCATCGAGGAGTGGTTCTGCTCCAGTGAGATGATGTGGTGGGGAACGTGGCCCGCTCACGTCCAGGGCTGGTGGGACCGTTCCCGGGGCACGAAGAACACGCTGTTCGTTCGCTTCGAGGACATGAGGAGTGACCTGGCCACGGTGGCGCGCCGGGTCGCCGCCTTCCTGGACATGGCACCACTGAGCGATGCGGAGCTCGATGGCGTCGTGACCAAGTGCGGCTTTGCGTACATGCAGCGCCACCAGAGCAGCTTCGAGATGTACCCACCGCACATCCTCGCGTTCGACACCAAGCTGTTCGTACGCGGCACGGCTGACCGGCATCGTGACGCGTCCCAGGGTGCCGCCGAGCGCATCATGGCGTGGTGTGTCGATGAGCTGAAGGACGGCACGTTCCCGATCAAGGACATGTACCCTGTCGTCGAGCCGCCATCGCGTCAGGGACTCCACCTGGGGGCCGGCTGACCGACCC
>JAJDNC010000170.1 GCA_022340865.1 Gemmatimonadota bacterium | reverse complement strand
CACCGGGGACTCCCTCTTCTGGTCCACACCGAGGCGTTCCGCCAACTGAATCTCCTGAGAGTGAAGGCCCGACTCGGGGAAAGAGGGGTGACGCCGGAAGACCTGGCCGTCCAGGACGGCGGTCCCATGGCCCCGGCTCCCTGGCAGACCACGGAGCTGGCGGTGGACGCCGGCGCGGTGCTGGCCCATTCCACCTACGCGCCCATCCACGACGCCCTCGAGCGGGGAGAGATGGTGGTGGCCGTTCGCCTTCCGGGATTCGGGGGCCTCCTCACCCATCCGACCCAACCCGGCATCACTTTCGCCCGGGAGATAGCCGACCGCGTCCGGGTTATCGCCTGCCCGTCCCACCGTCCCTTCCTGACCCATTCCGATCTCGAGGACAGCGGCATCGGCGGCCGAGAGATGGCGGAGCTGAGAAAGCTCCTGAAGGCGGACCCGGACGATGCCATCGTGGTCCTCTGGGCTTCCGAGGCCGAGGCCTCCACGGGTGCCAGGGAGATCCTCCTCCGGGCCCGGGACGCTCTGGTGGGGATCCCCTCGGAGACCCGGCAGGCCTTCAAGGACGGAACCACGGGATTCGAGCGCATCCTCCCGGGACCGGACCGCATGTATCCCGACACCGACACCCCACCCCTTCCCATTCCCGACATCATGGTGGCGGAGATCCGGGACCGCATGCCCGAGACGCCCTGGGCCCGGGCGGAGCGCTACCAGGAGATGGGCCTGGACCGCCGGACGGCGGGCGTGCTGGCCGCAGCCCCGTGGGCGGACCTCTTCGACGAGCTGGCGCCGGCGGACGGTGCGCCGGCCCGCCGTCTGGCCACGGTGCTGGAGAAGCGCCTCCCGTTCCACCTCAGGCGGGCTCGGGGATCCAAGGGACGGCTTCCAGAGGAGATGCCGTCGGCCTCTGACCTGGACCCGGCGGTCCGGGCCCTGGAGACCGGTGCCCTTCGACCCGAAGCGCTGGTCCGGGTGGTGGACGAGATCCTGGCGGATCTCCGGGTGGCCGGTGGCGAGGAGCGGCCGAGGACCGGAGCATCCGCGAAGGACGTTCTGGAGAGATACGCCCCGGCCGAAGACGCCGAGGAAGAGCTCCTGGCCGTGGTGCAGGAGGTGGTGAGCCGGGCTCGGGCCATGGAGGGCCGGAACCCGGAGACCCTTTTCCGCTGGGGGATGGGGGAGGCCATGGGTCGCCTCCTGGGACGGGTCGGGCCGGACCGGGTACGGGAGGCTCTTGCCGCAGCCCTGGCCCCGGGGGAGAGTCGCGCCCGTGGCTCCGGGGAGGTGCCCGACGCGGCCCGGAAGAAGATGGCGTCATGACCACCGCGGAGAAGGATCTCTACCGAGGCTACCGGGGACCCACCCGGGAGCTCATGGAGCGCTTTGGAATCACCGTCTGGTGCGAGATCAAGGCCCGGACCACCCGGGGCGACTTCGAGGGCCTCCTCCTCCCCCGCTCCGAGACCAGCGACGAGCTGCACCTGGTGCTGAAGTTGGGCTCGGGGTACAACGTGGGCCTTCGCCACGACACGGTGCTGGAGCTCGAGAAGGTCGGGTACCGGGAAGCCCACTACAGGATTCCCGAGAAGGAATTCCCCACCGACGAAGCCCACCCCAACGTGAAGCTCCTGGGGACCGGGGGGACCATCGCCTCCCGTCTGGACTACCGGACGGGGGCCGTGATCCCGGCTTTCAGCCCCGGGGAGCTCTATGGGTCGGTGCCGGAGCTGGCGGACGTCTGCAACCTGCAGACGGAGAAGCTCTTCGGCGTCTTCAGCGAGAACATGGGGCCGGAGGAGTATCGGATCCTGGCCGAGAAGACCGGAGAGGCCATCCGGGAGGGCTTCGACGGCGTGGTCATCGGTCACGGCACGGACACCATGCACCACACGGCGGCGGCCTTGAGCTTCATGGTCCAGAAGCCCCCGGTTCCCGTCATCATGGTGGGGAGCCAACGCTCCAGCGACCGACCCTCCTCCGACGCCGCCCAGAACCTCATCAACGCCGCCTGGGTCGCCGGTCACGGCCCCATCGCCGAGGTCATGGTGTGCATGTTCGGCCCCACCTCGGACCTCTACAACCTCCTGCACCGGGGAACCCGGGTGCGGAAGATGCACTCCTCGGTGAGGAGCACCTTCCGGACGCTGGGCGACATCCCGGTGGCCATGGTGGATCGGGAGCGGATCACTCCCCTCAAGGACGACTGGGCCCCCCGACGGGACGATCGGGAGGTGACGGTCCAGGCCGCCTTCGACGAGCGGGTGACGCTGATCTACTACTACCCGGGGATGCGCCCCGACATCATCGATGCCCTCATCGACTGCGGGTACCGGGGAATCGTCATGGCCGGCACCGGCCTCGGGCACGTGAATCGCCTCATCTACCCGGCCCTGGAGCGGGCCCGGGACGCCGGCGTGCAGGTCTACATGACCCTCCAGACCCTGTGGGGGTTCGTGCAGATGCACGTCTACGAGACGGGACGGGAGATCCTGGAGCTGGGGGTGGTGCCGCTGGCGAACATGCTCCCGGAGGTGGCCTACATCAAGCTGGGCTGGGCCCTGGGCCTCCACCCCGACGACCCCGAGGCCGTGAAGGAGCTCATGACCACCAACGTGGCCGGGGAGATGACGGAGCGGGAGCCCCACGACGGGTACCTCATCTTCCAGGGCGGGGTGCCCGAGGTGCAGGAGTTCCTGGAGAAGGTCTTGCGATAGGGCCGGGCTGAGGGCCAGGCGCTCTGATACGAATCGCGCCCGAATTCCGCGTCAGGGGGATGTGAGCAGTTACGACCAGCCCCCGAAGCACGGAGACCCTCCCATGAGGCACAGAAAAGGCGTGCGAAGCGCCCTGACCCTGGCAGTCGCCGCCCTGGCGACGGCCTGCGCCAACAGCGCCACCGGCCCCCAATCCGTCGATCCTGCGACCCAAAGCCGTTGGGACATGGACCTCACCGTCCGGTACCTGCATTCGTCCCCGGATCAGACCTGCAACGGCGTAAGTCTCCTGGGCCTCGTGATCCCCGCCGAATTCCAGTACCGCATCACGGCGACGTACGGCTCCGTCACGAAGAGCACGGAGTCGAAGGGATACGGCACGGTCACCGGGGAGTCGAAGCTCTTGTCGAACAACGAGACCTGGAACTTCGCCAACCAGACCTGGACCTTCGACAACATGAAGGCCGGGGACGCGGTCGACCTGACGCTGTACGTCACCGTGTGGGACGGGGTCGCCAAAGACGGCTACATGAACAACCGCAGCAACACCCTGAGCCTGGACCCGAGCTCGCTTCTGCCCACCGGGGGAACCAAGACCGGTCGCGCGCTGGGTGTGGGCAAGTCCACGTGTGGCCTCACGCTCTACTACGACGTCACAGTCCGGCAACGGCAGGTATCGGGGTGAGCTGCGAGCTCACGGGCCCAGGTTCGCCGGCCGGCGGACGCCGTGGTCCCTCCCGCGGTTCCCGCGGTGCCGTCAGCCCGCGAGCTGCGTGGTGAGGAACGCCCGGGCCGTTCGCCAGTCCCGGTTGACGCTGGCCAGCGACACCTGGAGCACCTCGGCGATCTCGTCGAGCTTCAGGCCCGCGAAGAAGCGGAGCTCGACCACGCGCTCCTGGCGCTCGTCCATGGTCCCCAGACGGGAGAGCGCCTGGTCGATGGCGATGAGCTCTTCCGCGCTGGCTTCCTCGCCGGCCGAATCCTCAAGGAGCGTGACCAGGGGCTCCCCTCCGCCACGCTTCTGGGCCTTCCGGGCCACAGCGTGATCGACGAGGATCCGGCGCATGGCGCGAGCCGCGATGGCGAAGAAATGGGCCCGGTTGCGCCACTGCACCCTTTTCTGGTCCACCAGCTTCAAGTAGGCCTCATGGACCAGCGCGGTAGCGCTCAGCGTGTGGTCGGGACGCTCGGCACGCAGCCGCGCGCGGGCCATGGCCTTCAACTCGTCGTAGACGAGCGGGAGGATCCGGTCCATCGCGTCGCGGCCGGTACCGTCGGCCCGCAGGAGCAACTCGGTGATGTCCCCGTCTCGCGCCATACCCTCCCGTCCTTGGTCGGCGTGCCGGGCGCCCGTTCCCGGAGTCTCTTCGAAGATAGGTCCGGGTCGTGTCGCGTTGCCATGGCAGCGTCGTGCGCGGGGCCGCCGTGACACGAAATCGCCCCGCCTTCCGCGTCAACACATGGAACGACGAACGAACCTCGACAAGGCGGACCCCATGAAATGCTTGCCGCGCCGACCCGATCTCCGGCACCTCGTGCCACTCCTGACCGTCGCCGTGTCCTGCGCCCTCCTCGCCGGCCCGGTCGCGGCGCAAGCGACGGGCGGTGGGGGCCCCGCGGCCCGACACGGCTTCCACTTCTCGGTCGGCCTGGGCACGGCATCCGTCTCGGCGACGTGCAGCGCCTGCGACGTCAACTTCTTCCAGGACCGGATCAACGGCTTCTCGGGGCGGCTCCAGCTCGGGGCAGCCGTCACGCCCCGACTCGTCATCGCCGGCGAGTTCCTGGGGTGGATCAAGAACGACCAGACGCTGCAGCGCCGCATCGCGGCGCTCAGCGTGGTGCTGCTCGGCTACCCGAGCCCCACGGCGGGCTTCTTCATGAAGGCCGGCTTCGGGATGCTCCGTGCCGTCGCCGAGAATGACCTGGTGGTCGTCCAGAGCGACGCCCTCATGTCGTCCGTCGGGATGGGGTACGACATCCCCGTCGGCGGGCGCGTGAAGCTGACGCCCTACGGAACCTACATCCGGACCTTCGCCACCCAGACCTGGGCCGACAACGTGGAGAGCCCGGTGGCGATCTCTCCCAACGCGTTCCAGTTCGGCGTCGCCCTCACGGTGCACTGAGGCCGGAGGCGCTCAGAAGAGGACGGCGGCCCATTTGCACGCTGTGCGGTCAGGTCCTAACGTCGGGCGGCCGACCTGCCCAAGAGACCCTCTCGCCCCAGCCAGTCGAGGGCTCTGCGCGCGCGCCGAGCAGCTCGGCCAGATCATTCGCGGCGATAGGCGACGCCAGGACCCTCCCATCGGCGCATCGGAGCTGGGCATGGATCGCGATTCGTGGGGCCGCGTCCAGGCGCTCTTCCTCGCTGCCCTGGAGCATCCGACGGAGGATCGCTCCGCCTATCTCGAGCGGGTCGAGTCCGATCCCGAGATCCGGCAGCAGGTGCAGAAGCTCCTCGACGCGGACGAGGACCCAGCCACCATTCTCGACGCATCTGTCGAGTCGCTCCTGGCGAGCTCCGGAGGGCGGGACGCCGAGGATCTTCCACCCCGCGGCTCGACGGGAGGGGAGGCCGATTCGGGCGACCTGGAAGGAACCCGGGTGGGCCCGTACATCATCCACGAGCGGATCGCCGAAGGCGGTATGGGCTCCGTCTACCTCGCGACGAACGAGGAGCTCAAACGGACGGTCGCCTTGAAGCTCGTCAAGCGCGGGATGGACAGCGCGGAGATCATCCGGCGCTTCAGGGCCGAGCGTGTGATCCTGGCGCGCATGGAGCACCGGAACATCGGGCGACTTCTGGGCGGTGGGGTGACCGAGGACGGCCTCCCCTGGTTCTCCATGGAGTACGTGGAAGGGAAGCCAATCGACGCGTACTGCGAGGCGAACGACATCCCACTGAGCGAGCGGCTCGCCCTGTTCGTGTCGGTCTGCGAGGCGGTGCAGTTCGCGCATTCCAACCTCGTGGTCCACCGGGACCTGAAGCCGAGCAACATCATGGTCACCGAGGACGGGACGGTGAAGCTCCTCGACTTCGGGATCGCCAAGGTCCTCGGAGGAGACGATGACGACGTCGGGCTGACACGAACGGGCATCCGTCCCATGACGCCGGAATACGCGGCACCGGAGCAGGTGCGAGGCGAGCCGGTCACCACCGCCACGGACGTCTATTCGCTCGGCGTGATCCTGTACAGGCTCCTGGCCGGCAAACCGCCGTACGACGAGAACCTCGGCTCCACCGATCTCGAGGTCGCCATCCTCTCGGAGCAACCTCCGCGGCCGAGCTCGACCCTCGGGCGCGGTCCGGCGAGGATATCCAGCGACCTCGACAACATCACGCTCATGGCCCTGCGGAAGGAGCCGGCCCGTCGGTACCCTTCGGCGGGGGCCCTCGCCGACGATGTTCAGCGCTATCTGTCGGGGCGGACCGTCCGGGCGACCCGGGATTCGCTCGGGTATCGCACCCGCAGGTTCATTGGACGCAACCGCGTCGGTGTGGTGGGTGTGGCAGCGGTGCTCCTGGCCGTGGGCGGCACGGTGTCGGTCTACACGCTCCGGCTCCAGGAGGAGCGGGATCGGGCCCAGCTCCAGACCCGGAAGTTCCAGGCCGTCGCTACCTTCTTCTCGCAGGTCTTCACCCAGGCCACGCCCGAGGTCACCGAAACGAAGGAAGCCACGGTCTCGCAGATGCTCGAGAGCGCTCCGGGATTCGCCGAGAAGTCCCTCGCGAAGTACCCGGACGCCCTGGCCAAAGTCCTCAGCGACCTGGCGTTCGTCCTGCGCCGACGGGGCGAGTACAAGACCGCCGAGCCCACGTTCCGCCGCGCCCTGGAATTGGAGCGCACGGTGCTGGGGGACAGCGTGGACGACGAGCTCGTCGAGGACCTCTCCGGGATGGGGACCCTGCTGGCCGCCGAAGGCCACTACGACTCGGCGGAAGCCTTCTTTCGGCAAGCCGTCGATGCCTCCAGAAGGTACCCCAAGTTCAACGGGTACGCGGTGGCGTATTCCCTGAACAACCTCGCCAAGCACCTGACCCGCATGGGGCGGTACGCCAAAGCCGCGCCCGTCTTGGCCGAGGCCGTCGACGTCTATACCAAGCTCCTCGGCCCGAAGGATGAGTACCGGGCCATCGCGCTGGGCAACTATGCCAGGGCCCGGTTCGAGCTGGGGGACCTGGAGGCCGCGGACTCCCTCCTGGACGAGGCCATCCCGATCATGTGGAAAGCGTATCCCGACGGTGATCGGGTCACGGCCGAGGACCTCTACACGCAGGCCGAGATCCGCCGGGTCCGCGGTAATCTTCCCACCGCCCTGGCGCTCGCGGACAGCGCCCTCGCCATCCGTAGGAGCATTATCCACGAGGACCGGAGCGACGTGGCTCTCAGCCTGGAGCAGAGGGGAAGCCTGCTGGTGGCGCTGGGTCACACCGTGCAGGGACTCGCTTCGCTGCGGCAGGGAGACAGCCTCTTCCGGGCCGAAGCCGGACCGAAGCACCCCCTCACCTACGAAGGGACGATGGCGCTGGGTGTGGGGCTCCGTGCCGCGGGTAAGTGGGCGGAGGCCAAAGCGAAGCTCGAGCAAGCCGTCAAAGAGGCCGACGCGTGGCTTCCTCCCGGCCATCCGGGAAGGGCGGACCCTCGCTTCGAGCTCGGCGCTCTCGACCTGGAGCGGGGCGCCAGGGTCGAGGGGAAGCGCTGGATCGGTGAGGCCCTGGCGATCTGGCAGAAGTCGCTGCCTGCGGGACACTGGAAGACCGAACGCGCGCGGGCACTGCTGCACAAGGAGGACGGAGGCTGAGCCGCCGTTCTTTCCATGACACGTTTTGCACCCGGATTCCGCGTCAACACGTGAACCTGGCGGCCTACTTTCCCCCGCCGCCGGCCAACCACGGAGTTGACGATGCCAAACCGCCACCTGCTCCTGCGCCTTGGCGCCACCGCCGCCCTCTGCCTGTCGGCCGCTTGTAGCGGCGGCGCCACCGGCCCCCACGCGCCATCGGTCTCCGGAGACTGGTCCGGGATCACCGCGTTCCCGACCCAGGGCCGGAGCTCCAGCATGTCCCTCTCCCAGTCCGGAACCTCGGTCACGGGCACCTTCTCCGTGGCCGGGGCCTTCGCCGACATCACGGTGACCGGGACGGTCGACGCGTCGGGGCGCTTCTCCTTCCTCGCTCCCCGCAATTGCGAGGTATGGGGAGGCACGTTGACTGTGGACGGAAGCTCCATGTCGGGACCCATCGTCATCGACCGCAGTGGATGCACCGCTCAGAGCAACGAGTCGGCCACCCTGAATCTCACCCGCTGACGGGAGATGGCGGCGGTCCGGCGATCCGACCGGACCCACCGGTCGATCCGCCACCCGGACGGAGTCGCGCTGGGAGGACGGCCGCAGGCCGCCGAAGCCCGATCCTGTCGGGCGACCCACAACGCTTACGCCGGCCCTCGGCAACGGACACCGTGCACGTGGAGCTGAACGGCCTCCGGGTCAGCCTCCTCCGCACCGGAACTCATGATCGCGGACGTCCGCCGGCTCTCCTGAGGGGGCGGCGCTGGTGGCGGGTACAAGCAAAGGCCGGGGCCCCTTCTGAGGCTCCGGCCTTATTCATCGGGTGGGGTGAGTCGAACCTGTGACCGAACCCACGGCCAGCGACCACCTCGCCTACCAGCCCCCTTCCTTCGATCGCATCCACCAGGATGCGAGGAATAGTACCGACGGGATGGAGAACACCAGCATGGTGTAGAGCGTGTCGACCAGGCCGACTCCCCACACCGCGAATGTGGCGAGAATCACGGGAGTGAATTGACCCAGGAATGTCGTACCGGGATGTCTGGCCCGGCCGTCGAGGGCCTCTCCGATCCCGATGAACAGGGTGAAGATGACCAGCAGCAAGCCGGTGATGCGCGCGATCCACCGGAGGTTGGTGGCCGCGCGTGACGTGGATACGGGGTGTCCCATGGACTCGACCCCTTCGAGCGTTTGCCGACGGTGGCGGTGCCCCGACGCCAGACGGGAAAGATCCACCGGGCGGCCGACGACATGCAAGAGCCGCGGCCCCCGGTTCCGGACGCCGACGGGGTGGTTGGGCCGCCTACATCCTCCGTGATAGGCTGGGGACGTTCCGGTCCCCCTGCCATGTCGGTACCGCGACATGGCAGGGGGCCGCGGCTCGACCTACTTGATCTTGAAGAGATGGAAGATGACCGGGCTCGTCTTCGGATCGGGGTAGACGAAGCCGCCCTTCCCACCTCCTTGACCCTGCGTGACCGTCACACGCACGCCGATGGTGTCACCCTTGGCGGCGTTGAGGTCCTCCTTGTTCGGCCCGGGCACTGCGTTCGGGCTGCCCAGTGGGCGCTTGAACTCGTAGAAGACCCACCCCGAGCCCGCTCCGCCCACCTGGGCCGCGGCATCCGCATCATAGGCGGTGCCGTCGGATAGCGTGTCGGGGTCGCCGCACAGGCTGGACGAGTTGTTGTCGACGCAGAACTGGGTGAAGTGCCAGTCGAGCGGCACCCCAGTCCCGCTGAAGTCGAGGTCCAACAACTCGTCGCCGGCCGCCTGCACGTCCTGAGTGTTCTCGACGAAGTTCAGGAAAGCCTTGTTGCCCAGGTTGTCGGTCTTGACCTTGAGCGCCACGTACACCGCGTCGGCGTCGTTGTACGTATAGAGCCAGGCGTTGATGGCGCCCTTCGGGCCGCTGAGCGGCGCCGAGAAACCGACGCTGTCCGCGCAGGCCCACTCCGAGGTGCCGTTGTCGTTCTCCTCTTTGCCATCGACGGTGATCTGCGGGCACGAGTGCGCCTGGAAGGTGAGGGGCAAGCCGTAGATGGCCACCTCGTTCTGGATATCCACGGGCTCGAAGGGCGTGAAGCCGTCCGCGGGGCCGTTGTCATACGCTCCCGACTGTGTCATCGACAGCTCGCGGTTCGAGCAGTCGCCGAGTGAGCCCCAGACACCGTCGGAGCCCGGCTCTGCCGGTGGGTTCGGCTCGTTGTCGCCCGGGCGTGCCACGCCGCATGCCGAGACGTGCATCGTGTCGTCACCGGAGGCCAGCGACCAGTCGACCGACGCCGTGCCGTCTGGTCCAGTCACGTAGACGAGGTGGTCCCAGGTGGAAGCGGGGGTAGTGCTCTCATCCGGCGCGCCTTTCGGATAGCAGCCTCTCCCGTAGGAGTCGAGCGGTCCCCGAGTTCCTGCCGGGCAGGCGACCGTCCCGGACTTCGGGAAGAAGTGGAGACGCGCATCCGGGACGGGGAAGTACCCCTCCGGGTAGGTGTGCGGACCGGTGTTGTCGGGAGCGGAGACCTTGACACGCACGGGCACCGGCGCGTCGCCGGGGAAGCTGCCCAGGTCCAGGCAGGAGGGGGAAGGCGTTCCGCATGCGCTACCCGGTTGGTCGAAGTCCTCCACAGGCTGAACCGAGACCTGGAAGTCGCTCATGCGCGTGAAGTCGAATCCGGCTGACGTGGTGGTCCCGTAGGCCGTTCCCGGAAGGATGATCGAAGCGAGCTCTTTGAGGCCCTTCCCGATCCATCGGAGCACGAGGCTGTTGCTCGTGGCCGTTCCGAACCAGTCCGGAGACGGAGGCGACGAAGGTGGCAGGGCCGCGACGCCCGCCTCGTCGGCCTGCAAGAGGTTCAGTCGCGCCGTGCCGAACGGCGCCCCCGTTTCCCAGCGTGGGTCCTCCACGGTGACCTGGATCTGCCCGGGCACGGTCAGCTCCTGAATCTGCTCGCTGCTCAACGAGACCTTGCAGTCGGCGAGGGGCGTGTCCACGAGAGCGTTTCCGGTGGTCGTGCCCGTGGCGTCGTCGGTATAGAAGCCGAGCGCCGCGCACTCACTCACCTCGAAGTTGGCCAGGAAGGTCGGGTTCCCGTCCGGGAAGTTGAAGGTGATGTCGTACTGGTAGGTGGCGTCCGTGTTCGACGCGAAGTTGAAGCTCGAGGTGCCGTCGACCAGACAGGTCGCCGCGTTGTCCGTACCGGATGCCTGCGTATCGTATCGGACGCACGAAAAGCCCGTCGTGATCCGCACTTTGACGGGCTCCGTGCCGTAGCCGATGGCATGGACGAAGGCGTCGGCGGGCGTGGTCAGGTTCGGATCGATGACCACGTCGCGGTGCCCGAAGTGCAGATCTTCGTGCACGACGTAGAGTCGGAACACATCGCCGACGTTGGCGTCCTTCTTCTTCCACTGCTCCGAGGCGACGTAGAACTCCCCGCCGTTCGGATCCTGCACCAGGGGCTGCCACTGCGACGGATCCTGGCAGGAGACGATGGTCGGCGCCGTGGTCCCGTCCAGGTTGGGATAGGTTCCCGGGTACTGGACCTGGCACCAGGCCAACGAGAAGAGGCCGTCGAGGCCTGGCACGAACGCTCCCGAGCACGCGGGGTCGGACAGGTGGTTGTCCACCGTGGGCGGGAGGAAGCAGAAGCCCGGGACACCCACGTAGCCATGGAAGTAATGGGGATACGCATCGCACGGAGACAGACCATGACACAGGTCACCCGTGGTGGGGTCACCCGGCGAGCTGCCCACGTGGCTGTAGGCGATGGGAGGGGCGGTGCGTAACGGTGCGGTGGGACTCGCCTTCGAGTCCGAGCACGCCGAGAAGGTAATGGCGATAAGGGACAACAGGAGAACGGCGGGGAGGGTCCGCATGGGTTCACCATTCGTGGGGGGGGGAGCCTACCACCGACTCCGACCTGAGCCGTAGGATTCCGTCGATGGCGGGCTATCTCAAACAGGACTCAAGATCGTCCGCAGCTTCGACGGTCGTCGTAGGCCGCCGCAATATGATGTCAACAGGTCGGTGTTGGTGCAAGCTCTGTGTTGCCTGATCGGGCGCCAGCCTCCGGTCCGCGTTTCCCCGAACCCCGCCTAGTTCGCCTTGTCCTCGAACTGCTGGAATTCGGGCAGATTCCTCAGGTTCTTCCACCACCAGTGCAGGTCGCCCTCCTTGCCCAAGGTGCTGCCCGGTGTCATGGCGACCCAGCGCCGGAGCGCCGCGATGGCCCCCGTGGTGTCCGGGGTCCCCGTGGTCGCCAGGATGGCTGCCTGGTACTCGTAGAGGTTTCGCTGGACGTCGACCTTGTCGCTGTGGTCCACGCGGGAAAGCACACTGCTCGCACTGTCGGCCAAGCCCGAGTTCCGCAGGACGCCGGCCAGCATGATCTGGCCGACGCCGTGCTTGTACGGGCGGAGTGGCTCGGGCGCGAGGGAGTCCAGCCGATCGAGCAGGGTCCAGGCCGAGTCGACGTTCGCCGCCGATCCCGGTGCAGCCATGAGCCACAGCTTGCATTCGACGAACCGGTAGTTCTGCGGGAAGCGCTCGTGCCCTCGGTCGCACCAGCTTCTCGCGTCGTTGAACTCCCCGAGGTCGTAGTCGGCATAGACGAGACGGTCATAGATGCGATCCGCGTCCCGTAGATACGCATCTTCCTCCAAAGCCCGGCGGGCGTTCAACACCACCCCCACGCGGTCTCCGGATCCGTACAGCGCGAAGCTCAACATGGCGTAGGCGCTGGCGCGGGTGGGGTCGTCCTTGACGGCCTCCTGCAGATCGCCCTTCGCCTCCGCGACGAGACGGTCCTGGTCACTCGATTGCGGCGTCGTGGTCAGGGCGGCCAACAGCTTGAGCGTGCCCCGCTGCTCGAGCGCGTTCGCGTTGCGCGGGTCCATCACGAGAGCCCGGTTCGCTTGCGCGAGGCCCGTCGCGAGCTCTTTCCGTTCGGTCTCCGTGTCTCCCCCGACGGCGGCGAGATAGGCCAGTCGATAGGCGATGTGGGCCCGGTTCGCCACCGGCTCGACCCACTTCGAGTCGAACTGCTCCGCCATCGCGAGAAGGGAGTCCGCCTGCCGGAAGTCGGCCACCGACGTGGCTGGATCTCCCCGATTCTCGTAGTTGTCCTCCGCGTCGGTGGTCAGGCGCTCCGCCCGTTGCGCCAACGACCATGCGTCGACGCTCGACGTACCGGACTTGAGCTGCCGGAGCTGCACGTCCTCTCCCAGTCGGCGTCGGAGCAGGCGGGACACGCTTCCGGCCAGCGAGTCCCGGGCCGCGAGGAACTTCCCCGCCGGGATCTCGATGGCGGCACGGTCGATGTCGGCGCCGCTCAGGCCGTCCACCAGCTGGGTGTTGATCCGCAAGCGGTCGCCGCGCTGGTCCACGCTTCCCTCGATCAGCGTGCCGACCTTGAGGGCGCGGGCGATGCTGTCCGGACGGACGTCGCTGCCACGGTACGGGAGCACGCCGTTCTTGGAGATGACCGTCAAGGAGCGAACGTTCGAGAGCTCATTGATCAGCGCCTCCGTCATGCCGTCGGCCACGTACCCGAGGTTCCCGTTCGGGCTCGCGTCGTCGAAGTAGAGGACGGCGATGGCGTCCGGCGGCAGGCCGGTCTCTGCAGCGAGATCGGGCTGAACGGTCCGGTTCCGGTAGATGTAGGTGCAGGTCGAAAGGGCGAGAACGACCAGCGTTCCCTGCAGGATCCTCTCGATACGGGGGCCGTGCTGCCGCCCCGGCGCGCCATGGAACCAGGCGAAGATGAGGGTCGAGGGGATGCCGAAGAGATAGAGCGCCCAGGCCAACGGGTTGACCACCGCCGGGAGCATGCCGGCCTGGAACAGGTTGGACGCGGCCTCGGTGAAGCCAAACCCCGCGGCGAGGTATGCCCCCACGTACTGAATGAGCCGGCGTTCCTTGATCTCGTGCAGTAGCCGCATCTTACAAACGTCCGGGCGGGGGGGAGCGGACTCGGGCCACGGTTCCAGCTACCGTGCGAGTGGACGGGGGTTCAGCATGCACTCGTGAGATGATGGGGCCGCGCTCGGAAACCTGTCAACGCATGGTGCAATTTGTGACAGATGACCGGTGCCACCCTCCCTCCGCGAGACGAGCGAGGACGGCCGCAGGCCGCCGAAGCTCCATCCTGTCGGGCGCACTGGGTCGGGGTCCGTGGACCCCGGCCCAGTGTGCGTCATGCCCACCCTGCCTCAGTAGTTGAGCGGTGCCTGGCCCGCCGCCCTGAGCTGGTCGTTCACGGCGGCCACCTGACGCTGGATAGCCGCGCTCTGCCGGGTCACCTCCTCGTGTGCCAGGGCTGTCATGGTCGCCACCGCGTTCCGCTCCACGGCGTTGGGCGCCGTATTGCTGTCGCCGTAGCCGAGGTACATCAGCTCCTCGAGCGTGGTGGAGGTATAGGGCTCCGGCGACTGGTTGCGTCCGTAGAACAGCGGCACCATCCGCTTGCCGTACGTCAGCAGCGTGTCCCGGAGCGCACGGAGCGACGCGGCCGCGCGCGATGTCGAATCGGCGGCCAGCCGCTCCTCGACCTGACGTCGGAGATCGAACGACCGGTTGGCCGCCTCGACGACCTCCGTGGCCGCCGCGTCGACCCGCCGGTTGAGCTGCAGACGGGCGGTGAGGTCGGCCTCGGTCGCGGTGATCCGGGGATCGGCCTTCAGGGCGAAGGACGCCTGCTGGGTGGCGCCCCCGGCCGTCATCGTCACCGTGTACCGGCCCGGGACGGCCATGGGTCCCGGCACTCGAAGCAGACGGTAGAGACTGTCGCGGAGCGCCACGCCGTCTGCGTACCGGAAGGTCCAGTGGAAGACGTTGAGACCCTTCCTGGCGGGTAGCCTGGGCGGGCTGCCGAGGCGGTTCCGGGGCTCGTCGCTCCGCGGCTCGACGTAGGGCTTGGCCAGGGTGGTCGAGTCGGTCACCCCCGCGGCGCGGAGGCTGTCGTTCCGCAGCTGCTTCAGGTGATCGAGGCGAAGGCTGTCGGCCCGGGCGACGGAGTCCTGCGCGCTGGTGAAGTGGTTGACCAGGTTGCCGCTGGCGTCGCGCACGTCGAGCGTCACGGTCTCGGTGGAGTCGGCCAGCCAGTAGTAGATGCCGACGCCGCTGGCGGGCTCCTCACCGGTCTGGAGGTTCTCGATGAGGTGCTGACCGCCCCAGTAGATCCGGTAGGCGTCCATCGGGTGGAACAGGTGGGCCTTCGCGCTCAGCGTGTTGGCCGCCATCTGCCGGAGGGGCGAGATGTCGTCCATGATCCAGAGCGCCCGGCCATGGGTGGCGATGGCCAGATCGGCATTCTTGACCACCAGGTCGTGAACCGGCACCGGGGGCAGATTCCGGCGGAGCGACTGCCAGTGCCCACCGTCGTCGAGGCTGAACCAGACGCCCCGCTCCGTCCCGGCGAACAAGAGCCCACGCCGGACCGGATCCTCGCGGATGACGTGGGTGAACTCGTTCTTCGGGATGCCGTTGTCGATCTCGGTCCAGTGGGCGCCGTAGTCGGAGGTCTTGAAGAGGTACGGCTTGTAGTCGTCGAGGAGCTGCCGGTTGGCGGCGAGATACGCCGTGCCCGCGTCGAAGTGCGAGGCGTCGATGATCGACATCCGCGTGAAGGGGGGAACCTTCGGGGTCACGTCTGTCCAGTGGGCGCCGCCGTCCCGGGTCACGTGGACCATGCCGTCGTCCGAGCCGACCCAGATCACGCCCTTGGTCACCGGGGACTCCGCGATGGTGAAGATGGTGGCGTAGTTCTCGGCCCCGCTGTTCTCGACCGTGATGGGCCGACCGGCGATCACCAGGGTGCTCGGGTCGTGCCGGGTCAGGTCGGGGGAGATCGCCTCCCAGTTCTTGCCGGCGTCGGTGCTCTTGAGGAGCACGTTGGCGCCCTCGTACAGCGTGTTGTGATCGTGGGGCGAGACGATGATCGGGGTGGTCCAGTTGAATCGGTACTTCGCCGTCATCGGCGGCGCGGTCCGCTGCCAGGTCTCGATCATGCGGTTCTCGATGCCGCGGCCGTGGTCGACCTTCTCGCCGGCGGCGTAGGTGATGTCGGGATCCCGGGGATCCACGGCGATGATCCCCGCCTCACCCCCGCCCGGGTAGTACCAGGCCGAGATGTCGAACATGCCGTCGGTGCGGCTCGGGCCGCACTCGGCGATGTTGTCCTGTTGCGCGCCGCACACCCGATACGGGAAGTGGTTGGTGGCGATGATGTGGTAGAACTGGCCGGTGGCGTACCCGGTGGTGCTCCAGTTCCGGCCCCGGTTCACCGAGATCCGGGCGCCCTGGTCGGCCGCCACGATCATCCGGTCGGGATCGTTCGGCGCGATCCAGAGGGCGTGGGTGTCCCACAGGTTGTCGTACGGCTGGACCTCGTTGAAGTGCTTGCCGCCGTCCGTGCTCCGGTAGAGCACGCCGTTCGGCAGGTAGACGGTGTTCGTATCGACCGGGTCCGCGGTGACCTTCGAGAAGTAGAAGGGCCGCCAGTGGGGACCCATCCCGTCGAGGGACTTGTTGTTGGAATCGTTGACCCGGGTCCAGGTGGCGCCGCCGTCGCCGGAGCGGAAGAGGCCGCCCGCGTCGGACTCGATCATCGCCCAGACCAGCATGTGGTCCGCCGGCGAGACCGCGAGGCCCACGTTGCCGATGACCCCCTTGGGGAGTCCCGGGTTGTGGGTGATCTCCTTCCAGTGGTCGCCGCCGTCCGTCGTCTTGTAGATCCCGCTTCCCGGGCCGCCGCTCACGATGTCCCACGGCAGCCGGACCACCCTCCACATCGCGGCGTAGAGGACGTTCGGATCGGTGGGATCCATCACGAGGTCCGTCGCACCGACGGAGTCGTTCACGAAGAGGATCTTCTGCCAGGTCTTGCCGCCGTCCCTGGAGCGATATACGCCCCGCTCCGGGTTGGGTCCGCTCTCGTGACCCAGGGCGGCGACGTAGACGATGTCGGGGTTCCAGGGGTGGACGATCACGCGGGAGATCTGCCGCGTCTCGGCGAGGCCGAGGGTGTCCCAGGTCTTGCCGCCGTCGGTGGTCTTGAAGACGCCGTCACCATACGAGGCGTTGCCTCGGAGGGTCCACTCGCCGGTCCCGACATAGACGATGTCGGGGTTGGGCGGATAGATTGCGATCCCACCGATCGTGCCGCCGAAGTACTTGTCGGTGACCGCCTTCCAGGTGTAGCCGCCGTCGGTGGTCTTCATCACGCCTCCGCCCGTGGTGCCCGAGTAGTACTCGAGCGGGCGCTTGACCGAGCCCTCCGCGGCGACGGAGCGGCCGGAGCGGAATGGGCCGATCAGGCGCCAGTGGAGGGGCCGGAGGGCCAGGGTGTCGATGGGCATGCCCGGTGCCGAGAGCTGGGCGCGCACCGGCGTCGCCACGAGGCCGGCGGCCAGGAAGAGCAGGAGGGTGCGGGACGGTATGGTGGACACGGTCGGATCCTGATTGGAGAGGACGGATCGGGGGCGCCGTGGCGTCCCCGGCGCAATCTACGGGCCGTCGCCCATTTCGGCTGCACCCGAGCGCCCCGGTGGCCGTCCCGCGCACGCACGCTGGCCGACCGTCGGGACTCCGTCCATCTGTGCCGACGCATGAGTCCGGGACGCGATCCCACCTCATGGCACGCATGGTGACGCTGGTGGCAAGACGGCCCGCCAGCGGCCCGGGTTGGTGTCGAAGAACCAGAACTCAGTGCTACATCGATGGCAGGAGCGTCCGGAAGAGCACCCGCCCGACGTCCATCTCACGCCCATTGTCGCCGTTGCCACCGGTTACGACGACCACCATGTCGAGTTGTGGGAAGATGATGGTGAACTGGCTCCCCATTCCCACGGCGGCGATCAACGGCTGGGTCCCGTGCCCGGACGGAGCTTGGCCGGTCCACCAGAGGTAGCCGTAGCCGCCGAGAGCTGGTGACCCTCCAGTCGCGATATGTGTGCGCGTCGACTCCTTGATCCAGGCCTCGGAGATCACCTGTCGGCCGTCCCAGCGTCCCCCTGCCGCCACCAGGGCGCCGATCTTGGCCAGGTCGCGCGGCCTGAGCGCGAGGCTCGAGTCCATGTGGTTGTAGCCGTCCGTCTTGCCGTGCGCCCAGTCGTATCTGCCGATGCCCAGAGGGGAGAACAGGACCTCCCGGGCGAATGCCTCGGCGTGCTTTCCGGTGGCGTTGAAGATCACCCCCGCGAGGAGGCTGACATTGGCGCTGGCGTACGAGAACTGGGTTCCCGGCGTTGCCGTGACCTTGCGCCCGAGCACCTTCTCGAAGAAGGCCGGACCGGTGCCGAGGACGGTCAGAGATTCGTGAGCGCTCCAGTCCAGGCCCATGCTCATGGTCAACAGGTCGGCAAGGGTCTCGTCGTTCCACAACGACCCCGCCGGAGCCTCGGGCCGGTGAAGGAGCCCGAGGATGGGCGCGTCGACTCCCGAGATCAGCCCCCGGTCGATGGCGGCCCCGACGAGCAGCGACGAGATGCTCTTGGTGGCGGACCTCAAGCGATGAAGGTCGTCGGGCCCATATCCGTGGAAGTACTCGTCGACGACGAGCTTCCCGTGGCGGACGATCTGGAGCGATTGAATCAGACCGGCCGAGTCGCGGGCAATGTCGTTCACCATGGCCGTGACGGCACCTCGATCCATGTCGACTTCTTCGGGCGTTGCGGTCTGCCAGCCATCGCTCCCGTCTGCCGGTTTCCGGTACACGTAGGCCGCGTCACCAGGAAGAGCGGCGAACCCGGGAAGCCCCTTCGGATCCGTCCACCGAAGCTCCATCTGCGATCCGGGCGCACCTCCGAACGTCAGTCCCCCTGTGATCCTGCGCCGAGACGCGTCGACCCGGCCCTTGTAGGTCGCGTTCGTGCTCTCGATGAACATCTCGAGAGCCGGGGCGTGGTAGGACGCCCGGGTGATGGCGAGCTCGGAGGTCATCTTCCCGTCACGCATGACGTGTACCGTGCCCACCAGGGAGTCCGGCGGAGCTCCACGCAGGTCGAAGAGGAACGTGTCTCCCCCCGCGCTTCCCGCCCACACTCCCTTGGTGATGTCCACGGGAGCCTGCGCGGAGTTGCTGCCACACCCGAAGACGCCGACGAGGGACAGCAGCAGCATGGCAACGACGGGAGCGCGACTGCGGGCCAGCCAGCGCAGCGACAGCCACGCCAATCCGGCGAGGAGCAGCAGGCCCACCCCCCAGAGCGTGGTCACGAAGCTCGTGGCGAAGCCCTCGGCGAGGACGGTGGGGTCGAGGGCCTTCGCCTCGATCACCGTTCCCAGGGCGTGATAGAGGGCCGCACACTGGCCCAGAAACCCGAGGATGGCGGCCACGAATCCCCAGAACAGGATGGCGGCCCTGCCTTCGTCCACGGCAGCGTCGGGATGATCCGAAGCCCGCCGGGCGTGCCATGACGCTCGGAGGATGAGTACTACGAGCAGGAGGGTCAGAATCGTGAGGGGGATCCCGAAGGATCCTGCCGAGCTGATTATCCGCAACATGCTTGTCGACCTCCAGTCGACTGTGTCGCTGCAAGTTGAGGTGATGGGTCGGCCATAGGCTCAATCCGGGAGCAGGGCCGCCGCCTCCGCACGCTCTATGGAGGCTACCTTCCCGAGGAGGATGAACCAGGCGAGGCCGCACACGAGCGCCAGGCTCATGCCCATGACCAACAGGGCCAGGGCGCCGAGGAGCCAGTGCATCGTCGTGATGCCCGCCTGAGCGGGTTCGAGGCCGACGGCGCGGAGCGCCGCCCAGGCAGTGACCCACACGCCGGCGAAAGCCAGGAAGAGCTGGAGCACCGAGAGACCGAGCATGGCGCCCAGCCCGGCGTGGAGTCCTTTGGGCCTGTGGTCGCCACGGAGCCAGAGCACGTGGGCCTTCCATGCGCCGATCCCGAGGGTGGCCACGGCCGCGCACGCCACCGGTATCAGCCAGGCGCCCGCGGCGCGACAGATCGGAACCGCCTGAACGACGGCACCGCTGAGAAACACGGCCAGGAGGACCAGCAGACCCACGAGGGTCAGCTCCCAACGACTTCCCGCGCGCTCGGCGATGCTGTCGCTCAGCCTCCGGAACCAGTTCCCATGGACCCGGGCCAGGTCCCGGAGCGCCTCGTCCGAGAGGTCGATGTGACCCAACGCCTGGCGCTCTGCGTCTTCTTCGGATGCTCCCCGCTCCAGGAAGGCCTGGAAGAAGTCGTCGAGATCGCCGGCGATCTCCGCCAGGACCCTCGTACGGGCCGGTTGAGGGAGGTTCACGCGTCCACTGATCTCCCGAAGAACTGCCTCGAACCGACTCATGGCTCAGACCTCCCGATGACATCGACGAGGTGGTCGACGAACGTGCGCCATTGCTCGCGCTGAGCCCGCGCATACTCCTGTCCCATCTCTGTCAGGCGATAGTGCCTGCGCTTCCCCCGCAGACCCTCATCGGACCACGATCCCGCGATCAGGCCCTCCTTCTCGAGCTTGTGCAGGATCGGGTACAGCGTTCCGTGCTTGAACTCGAAGAAGCCTCCACTCCGCTCCTCGAGGTCCAACGCAAGTTGGTATCCGTGGCGGGCCCCCTTCTCGAGGGCGGTGAGGATGAGCGTCTCGTTGCAGTTCGGGGTCAGGGAGCGAATCTCGAGGGCGGGATGCTTCATTCGCGGACCTAAAGAATAGAGCCTCGATATATCGAGTTTCGAAATAATAGCGCGCGGCGCATCCAAGGGGAAGGCCTCGAGCCTGCGGGCCCGCTACTTCCGGATCACCTTCAGCGGTCGTCGCAGGACCTCTCCCGCCGCGCGCAGCTCCACGGTGTACGAGCCCGGTCCCGCCACCTTCGTCGAGTCCGCGCCCTGACCGTGGTAGTCCCAGACGACGTGGTGGATGCCGGCGCCGCCGGGGCCGGCCAGCGTGCGCACGGGCGTCCCCGCGGCGTCGAGGACCCGGAGCCGTACGGAGTCACGGGGCGCCGCGGACTCCAGCCGGTACGAGATCTTTGCCCCGTACTCGGGGCTGACGCCGCGGAAGCCGCGGTCGCCTACGAACTGCGCGCCCCCCTGGAGAGGCTCGTCGTACTGCAGGCCCGGCGACGGGGCGAAGAGGAAGGCGGGGGCGGCCAGCGCCTCCGGGGTGAGCTGCTCCAGGGGGCCCACGTCGGAGATCCACAGGGAACGGCCGTGGGTCGCCGCGATGAGCTCGTGGTCCCGGGGCTGCACCCGGAGGTCCATGACCAGGACGTTGGGCATTCCGGCCATGAACCGCCGCCACGAGCGGCCACGGTCCAGTGACACGTACACCCCCTGGGCCGTGCCCACGTACAGAAGGTCGCGCCACACGGGGTCCTCCCGGATCACGCGCACGAAGTCGACGCCGCCCCCGGGCAGGTTGGCCGCGATGGAATGGAAGGTCCTCCCCATGTCGGTGGTGACGTAGACGTACGGCGCGAAGTCGTCCTCCTTGTGGTCGTCGAACGTCACGTAGAAGGTGAGGCTGTCGAAGTGTGAGGGCTCGATGCCGGACACCTGCGCCCACTTGGGCACGCCCGGACAGCGGCCGGTGAGGTTCTCCCAGCTCCCGCCGTCGTCATGGGTGAGCCAGAGGTTGCCGTCGTCGGTGCCCGCGAAGAGGAGCCCCGCCCGCAGTGGCGACTCCGCCAGGGCGACGACGGTACCGTAGGTCTCGGCGCGCCCGGGGTCCTTGGTGATGCCGCCCACGTGGAGGTGGTCGTCGATCCGGGCCGTGTCACCCTTCGACAGATCCGGGGAGATGCGTCGGAGCACCGTTCCGTGCCCCTGGAGCTCCAGCACGTGGCTCCCACCCACGTACAGGGTCCACGGATCGTGCGGGGAGAGGAAGAAGGGAGTGCGCCAGTTGAAGCGTACCGCGGCCGCTCCCGTGTCGGCGCGTACGTGGAAGCGCTGGCGCTTCCCCGTTGTCGGGTCGACGCGGCCGACTCCACCCACCTGGGTCTCTCCGTAGAGCACCCGGGGATCGTTGGGCACCTGCGCCGTGAAGAAGCCGTCACCGACGTAGAAGCGGAACCAGTCGGCGTTGACGATGGGGGTGTGGCGCTTCCGACTGGGGCCGCACCACGAGCCGTTGTCCTGGAGACCGCCGCACACCCGGTACGGCACGGACATGTCGAAGCTCACGGCGTTGAACTGGCCCAGGGGGATGCTGTTGAGGTAGTCGTACGTCTCTCCGCCGTCCCAGCTCTGGTCCACGCCTCCGTCGTTGCCGACGACGATGTGGCGCGGATCCGCGGGGTCGATCCACATGGCGTGGTGGTCCGGATGGATGCCCCGCATGGTGACGTGGGACGTGCGACCGCCGTCCTCGGACATGCGGACCGGCGTGGACGACCAGAACACGCGGTTCGGATCGCGGGGGTCCACCCGCACCTGCGAGAAGTAGAACGGGCGGTTGTCGATGGAACTGGTGCGCGTCCACGTGGCACCGCCGTCGGCGGAGCGGTAGAGCCCGCTGAGCAGCCCGTGCCCGCCGGGCACCGAATCGGCCTCCACGGACGCGTAGACGATGCGGGGGTCACTGGGGGCGAAGGCGATGCCGATGCGCCCCTTCTCGGTGGAGGGGAATCCTCCGCCCCGGATCTCGGTCCACGTGTCGCCGCCGTCCTCCGACTTCCAGAGGCCGCTGCCCCTGCCGCCGGAGGCGAAGGAGTACGCCGTGCGGGCCACCTGCCAGCTCGAGGCGAACACCTCCCGGGGGTTCCGGGGGTCGAGGGCCACGTCGATGAAGCCGGTGCTGTCGTCGACGAAGACGACGCGCTTCCAGCTTCGCCCGCCGTCGGTGGTCCGGTACAGCCCGCGATGAGGGTCGGGCTTCCACACGGGGCCCAGCGCCGCCACGAAGACGATGTCCGGGTTCGTGGGGTCGACGACCACACGGCCGATCTGCTGCGTGCTCTCGAGGCCCATGAGCTTCCACGTCGCGCCGCCATCCACCGACTTGTAGACGCCCCCGCCGGGGAGGACCGTGTTGCGGACGTTGGCCTCTCCGGTACCCGCCCAGATCTGGCTGGTATCCGACGGCGCGATGGCGAGATCCCCGATGGACGTCACCGCCTGGTCGTCGAAGATGGGCGTGAAGGTGGTCCCTCCGTTGGTGGTCTTCCAGATCCCTCCGGTGGCCGTGCCCACGTAGAACGTGTGCGACGGGGCCGGGATCCCCTCGACGTCCGTCACGCGGCCGCCCATGGCCGCCGGTCCGATGCTGCGCCACGGAAACGCCGAGACCCAGGTGGAGTCCGCTTGCTGGGCGACCAGGGGAGCGGCCGGGACGGCCCCGGCGAGTCCGCAGGTGAGGGCCAGGACCGGGAGGAGGGGGAGGGCGCGCCGCGAGGGCATCGCCCGGGGCGTGCGCGACGCCGGACGGGGAGGGCTCGTGGTCATGTTTCGCGGTGTGGAAGGGGTCCATCAGGAGACGCGACCCGGAGGGCTCGTCGAGGGCGGGAACGACGGTAGGCCGCCGGCATCCGGCCTGCAAGAGATTGCGGGATCGCACCGGCTCCCGGTGGGCCATGGGTGAGCCGGGCAGCCCGGTGTCTTTCTGGACTGCGGGCCTCCAATCCGCTACCTGGTACGATGATTTCGAGCGCGCAAGCGGCAATCGAGGCATCTTTCGAGCCGATTCGTGACCAGGAAACCCGCGTCAAGAGGCGAATATGACCTGCCCCCCTCCTCGGGGACCTCGAGCGCCGCGACGGACTCAGACCGAGCCCGTGAGCACCCCTCCGGCACAGCGCCACCGACCTCGGCTTCCGCACACGCAGCCCGGGACGCGGGGGTTCGACATCGTGGTGATCGGCAGCGGCGTGGGCGGAGGCACGCTGACCCACGCCCTCGCGCGGACGGGTGCTCGAATCCTGCTCCTGGAGCGCGGCGACTTCATCCCCCAGGAGCCGGAGAACTGGAGCTCCCGTGCGGTCTGGAGAGAGGCCAGGTACCGTGCCGACGAGCAGTGGCTCGACGGGGCCGGCCGGCAGTTCAGCCCCTACACCCACTACTGCGTGGGCGGCAACTCGAAGTTCTGGGGGTGCGTGCTCTATCGTCTCCGCCGGGAGGACTTCGGCGAGCTGCAGCACAAGGGGGGTGACTCCCCTGCGTGGCCCATCACGTACGATGTCCTGGCGCCCTACTACGAACGGGCCGAGTCGCTCTACAGCGTTCACGGGGATGCCGCGGCGGATCCCACCGAGCCTCCCAGGACGTCCTTTCCCCATCCGCCGGTGCCGCACGAGGGACGCATGGCTCTCATCGTCGAGCGGCTCCGCGAGATGGGTCTCCACCCCTCGCACCTCCCTCTGGGTCTGCAGCACCCGGGAGAGGACGACGGGTGTGTGCTCTGCGGGACGTGTGCCTCGTTCCCGTGCCGGATCCGGCGGAAGAGCGACGCGGACGTGTGTGCCGTGAGTCCCGCCCTGCAGGGCGGGAACGTCACCCTCTGGACCCACGCGCGCGCGCAGCGCCTGGTCCCGAACGCGCGCGGCGACCGGATCGTCGCCGTCGAGGTGCACCGTCGCGGTCAGGTCGTCCGCGTCACGGCACCCCTCTTCGTCGTCTCGTGCGGTGCGGTGAACTCCGCCGCCCTGTTGCTCCGATCGGCGACGCGGTCCCGCCCGGAGGGGCTGGCCAACTCGTCCGGGCTGGTGGGTCGGAACTACATGGCGCACCTGTCCACCATGATCGGCGCGTTCATGCCCCCGAGGCATGATACGACGTTCCAGAAGACCGTCGCCGTCAACGACTTCTATCTCCAGGGCCCGGGCACCGACTACCCCCTCGGACAGATCCAGTCACAGGCGCGCTCCAACGCGGTCATCGTCAAGGCCGGTGGGCCACCCATGGCGCGCTGGATCCCCAAATGGGCCTTCGACATGTGGTTCTCCCGGAGCGTCGAATGGCTGGCGATGACCGAAGATCTGCCCAGTCGCGACAACCGGGTGACGGTCACGGGGGACGGTCGCACGCGCCTCCGGTGGAAGCCTCGCAACGCCGTGGCCCACAAGGAGCTGGTGGAGCTCACCAGGCGCATGCTGCGGGATGTCGGCTGTTGGCACGTGGTGCCCGTCTCCCTGGGTGTGAAGAACACCACGCACCAGTGCGGCACCGCGGCCTTCGGAACGGATCCACGGCGCTCGGTACTCGATCCCTGGTGTCGATCCCACGACGTGGACAACCTGTTCGTGGTAGATGCCTCCTTCTTCCCGTCCTCGGCCGCGGTGAACCCCGCGCTGACCATCGCCGCGCAGGCGCTGCGCGCGGCGGACCACATCCGCGACAGCCACCTTCGATGAGGAGAACCACATGCGGGCGCGATCCTTCAGCCACACGGGGATTACCGTCGTCGACTTCGATCGCTTCGTGCAGTTCTACTCCAGGGTCTTCGGGTGCCGCCTGGTGGCGGTGGGAGAGAGCGACCCCGCTCGGGTGCGGGCGTTCTTCGGTGTAGAGGCGGACGAGCCCCGGTGCCGTATCGGATGGCTGCGCGCGCCGGGCGGAGGGATGCTCGAGATCTTCCACTTCACACCGTCCCGACCTGCGGAAGAGGTAGTGTGGTCCCGTGTGGGGCTCACCCACATCAGCTTCGACGTGCGCGACTCCTACGCCTGGTACGATTACCTCGTGAAAGAGGGCGTGGAGATCGTCAGTGAAGTGGAGACCTCGCAGCACGGACACACGTTCTTCTTCGTGAAGGACTGCGACGGCAACCTCATCGAGATCATCGACCTGAAGTACAGGTACCCGCTCCTGAAGTGGTTCGGATGGCTCGCCGGGTGGCTGTTCCGCCGCGGGATGTACCGGAAGTACTACGAGCCCAGGGAGGCCTTCGCACCCGGAGGTGGTGATTGAACCCAGTCCATATCGCGTTCCTGGGGTGCGGGTTCATCACGAGGGTCCACAGCCGTCACGTACGTACGCTGCGGGGTCAGGTGATCCGCTCCTACGCGAGCCGCGACCCGGCGCGGGCGGCCGATTTCGCACGGCGATATGGAAACGGGGGCCACTACGGCAGCTACGAGGGCGCCATCGCCGATCCCGGTGTGGACGCCGTCGTCGTGGCGGTGCCACCCCGCTGGCACCTCGAGCTCACGCTGCGGGCCCTGGACGCCGGCAAGCACGTGCTGGTGGAGAAGCCGGCCTTTCCGCGACTGGAGGACTACCGAACCGTTGTCGCCGCCCGGGACAGGGCCGGACGGGTGGTCATCGTAGGGGAGAACGACCACTACAAGCCACTGGCGGTGCGCCTGCGCCGTGTCCTGGGGGAAGGCACCCTCGGCGAGCTCGTTCTCGCGCACTTCATTACCGTCGCCGACCGCCCCAAACCCCCGGGGGACTGGCGCAACGACGAAGACATCTCCGCAGGCGACGCCTTCTTCGAGGAGGGCATCCACTGGCTCCACTTCGCCGGGAGCCTGGGGCCCCGGATCCGCGACGTCCACGCCTATCGTCCGCCGGCCCCCACCCGGCCACGTCCCAGCGGAGACCGCCGGCGCAGCACCATGCTGGTCTCGTTCCAGTACGACAACGGGGCCGCGGGGGCCCTCTACTACTCCAGGGAGATCCCGTCCCTCCTCCGGGGACTCCGTCTGTCCAAGCTCTTCGGTCGGGACGGCGTCGCCACCTTCGAGTCGAACGGGGCGTTCCTCGTCGTGCGGGGACGGGGTCTGCCCCGGGTCACGTTCCCCGGCTTCCGGGACCTACGGGGCTATCGCGCGATGTATCGGGACTTCGTGCGCGTCATCCGGTCCGGAGGAGCTCCGGAGATGAGCGTGGAGCGGGCGGAGGAGGATCACCGGCTCATGGAGAGGATCCAGCACAGCGCGGACGGTCGGTAAGAGGGGTGCCGTCCGAGTAGGGTGACCGACGGGTCGGCACGACAATCTGGACGTCGCGCAGGCGCGGGCGCATAGGTTGGAGAGACGACCCCGACGACCCGACCGTCGTCCGAAAGCCCCGGGGAGCCCCCGAGCGAGGAGCCGCACGATGAAGCGCATCCTTCTGCCCGCGTTGGCGATGCTCGCCGTCGCCGGCTGCGCGAAGACCGCCAAGCCCGCTCAGCAGGCCAACGATCAGGACACGATGACCGTCCGCCAGTCCGACAGCGTCCTGTCCACCTTTCCGATACCTGGAGCCAGCAAGATCCGCGATGCCCAGAAGGCCGCGGACAAGATGAACAAGGACGCGCAGGCGCTGGACACGATGCACTGACGGGCCGGCACCGTGGGATCAGGGCACGGAACCGGGGTACCTCCCTCCGTCAGCCCCCCGCCGCTCGCTCGTCCCACGTCGCCGCCCGTGCCGAATCCCCCGACAGCCGTCGCAGGCGGGCCATGTCATGCGCGACCTTCCGGGCCTGCGGCATCGACGTCTCCCCGGCCGCCACCAGTTCCTGCCACGCGCTGTCGAGCTGCGTCTCCGCTTCGGGCAGCCGGTGCATGGCCGTCAGCGCCTGGGCGAGGTGGCGCCGCTCGGCGGCCACCCGCCAGTAGACGCCGGTGGGGGCGTGCGCGATCCGAACGGCGAGGGCGTGCCGGAAATAGGCCTCGGCGCTGTCCGGCTGCCCCTCGCGCAGCAGGGTCTCACCCAGCCCGGAGTACACGTACGCGGTGCTCGGGTGGTTCTTCCCGAAGATCTGCTCCTCGAGGCCCAGGTCGTGGCGCAGGATCCGTTCCGCGTTCGCGAGGTCCCCGAGCTCCCGTGTCGCATTGCCGAGATTCAGCAGCGTGAGCGCATAGACGTCGGAATGCTCCCCCAGCAGCCGCGCCCGGATCTGCCGCGATTCCTCGAACGCGTGGGCGGCGCTGTCGAACCTCTGCTGGTCGAAGTAGACGGATCCCAGATTGTTGAGAAAGCGCGCGAGGCCGAGCTGTGCGCTGTCGCCACGGGAGCGGCGCGCCAGGGCGACGGCCTGCCGGAGATACGTCACCGCGCGGTCCGGTTGGCCCATGTCGGCGTATGTGTTGCCCAGGTTGCTGAGCGACTCGGCGTGATCCAGGGGATCGGTGGCGACGTGGCGCGCCGTCAGGCGGGCCAGCTCCTGCCGCACTCGCAGCGCATCCTGGAGGTCGCCCTGGTGCCACTCCACGGTTCCGAGTGAGTAGAGCGACTCGAACACGCGTGGGTCGTCGGGCGGGTGGCGGGCGCGGCGCAGGTCGAGGGAGCGCTGAATGAGCGGGCGCGCCTCGTCGTACTGCCCCAGGCCCGCGTAGCTCTCGCCGATCACCAGCGCCAGCGAGGCCTCCGTCTCCGGGTCGTCCGCGAACTCGCCGGCGAGAAGGCGGCTGCGTGCGGAGTCGAGCACCTGACGCACGGTCACCGTGCGTCCCTGGTTGCTCGGACGGACGGATGCGAGGAGACTCGAGAGGAAGGCGCTGGTGGCCTGTGCCCGCCGCGCCTCGGATCTCGCCTGCACGAAGCCCGCGGAGGCGGCGACGGCGCCTGCCGTGAGGGCGAGCATCACGGCGGCGCCGGCCGTGATGACGATGCGGTGGCGCCGGGCGAACTTGCGCGCGCGGTAGGAGAGCTCCGGCGGTCCCGCGCGCACGGGACGATCCTGGGCGTACCGGTCGAGGTCCTCGGCCAGCGCGAGCGCGGATTGATAGCGGCGCTGGGGTTCCTTCTCCAGCGCCTTCATCACGATCCAGTCCAACTCCTGCCGGCGGTGGCGCCGTCGCCGTCCGGTGTGCCCGCGTCCGGCCCGCCCGTCGTGTCGATCTCTCGGCAGGCGGCGGCTCGGACGGGGCGGGTCCGTCTCCGCGATGATGCGCTGTGCCTCGAGCAGGCTCGCGCTGTCCAGTCCCGCATCGTCGAAGGGGTGCCGACCGCATACCAGCTGATAGAGGATCACACCCAGCGAGTAGACGTCGGAGCGGACGTCCACGGCGTCGCCGTCCCCGCGGATCTGCTCCGGGCTCATGAAGTCGAGGGTCCCGACGACGGCGCCGGCGCGTGTGTGGACGTTGTCCCCGACGGGCGTGCCCTTCACCGCCTTGGCGATGCCGAAGTCGATCACCTTGGGCACGGCGTGCCCGTCCACCTGCGTCACCAGGACGTTGGAGGGCTTGAGGTCTCTGTGGATGACGCCGCGTTGATGCCCGTGGTGGACGGCGTCGCATACGACTCGGAAGAGCGCGAGCCGCGCGTCGAGGTCGAGCCCCTCCTGATCGCAGTAGTCGGTGATGGCCCGCCCTTGCGCCAGCTCCATGACGAAGTAGGGAAGCCCACCCTGGGTGGTTCCGGCGTCGAACACGCGGGCGATGGCGGGGTGCTCCATGCGCGCCAGGACCTGTCGCTCGGTGGAGAAGCGCGCGAGCGTCTCCCGATCGGCCGTACCGGGCCGGATCACCTTGACGGCCACGTCGCGCTCGAGGGGTGCGTGCTGACGTCCGAGATACACGACACCCATGCCACCGTGGCCGAGCTCGCGCACGATGGTGTACGGGCCGATCTCCGGAGGTGGGGGCATGGGGGCGGGCGCCGCGTCCGCGGCGGCCGCTTCCACCAGCGACGCCACTCGTGCCGTCACCCGGTCGAGCGATGTCGCATTCGCCTCGGCGAGCAGCGCGCGCGCCTCTTCCAGTAGCTGGGCGTCGTCCCCGAGCGCGCCGGTGAGAAAGGCGTCGCGCTCGTCCGGGCGCCGCCCCATTGCCTGACCCACGACGTCGATGAGGCGCCGAAACGTGCCGCGATCCATGGGCGAGCCGGACGAGAATGGGAGGGAAACGGCTCCAGGGCCGCGGCACGCCACCATCCATGGGGCGGGCCGTGACCCTGAGTCGCCCGAACGTATTCCTCCTCCTCCGGCGCCGCAATCAAGGCCGGCGCGCGCGCCCGCTTCCGGCCGTCAGTTGCCTCCGCCCCGCGCGCTGGACGGATCGGGCAGCCGCGGCGGCGCGTCGATCCCGTTGGGATAGAGATCCTTGAGCAGCGCGTCTTCGATCTTCCCGGCGCTGAACTGCTGCCCCTCCCGGTTGGGGTGCGCCATGCCGTAGTGGTCCCCTTGCCGCAGGTACGTCTCGTCGAGGCGCGTGATCCAGTGGTCGTGGGCGCAGTAACCGTGCGGTGTGTACCCCGCATAGATGCCGGTGACGTAGTTCCATCCGTACTGCGAGGCGGCCGAGCGGACGTCGCCGTTGAGGTCCGCCTCTGCGTTCTGGTCCAGCCACTGCATCTCGTCCACCGAAACGCCGGCCATGGTGCCCAGGGGATCCGTCGGATCGGGCGTGCAATAGGCGCCGGCGTCGTTCTTGGTGAGATCCCCGTACTCGGTGATGTACACCCGATTGGAGCGCAGGAGCTGCGCGGGATCGGTGGTGCCCGACCCGGAGTCCGGGCGCAGGAGGCCCTGTAGCAAGGGAAGGTCTTGCGTCGCGAGGACACCGTACCGTCCGGGGAGCAGCACGGAGGTGCTGTCCAGGATCTGCTTGGCGGACTGCTGCGGCGTGTTGTCCTGGATGGTATCGGTGCACTCGGTGCCATAGGTGCTTGAAACGAGGGCGATGGCGGCGCAGGCGGCCACGGCCTTGGACGGGTCGATGATCGGATTGTCGGAGTAACAGGGCTGCTGCTCGACGCACGCGGTGGCCAGCTTGGAGAATCCGAGGTCGTTGCCGCCGATGGACACGATCACCGCGTCGATCTCGCGGTTGCCGATGAGCTTGTTCGCCCACTTGATCTGCCGGTCGATGGCGTGACCACCCCCCTCGATCTTGGCGCCCGAGCACGCCAGGTGCACGAAGGTCACGGAGGTGTGCGGGTCGGCCTGCTCGAGGGCGAGCGCGGCCTGGGCAGGCGCGGCGTTGGCCGATCGGTGGCAGAGGTAGGGGTCGGGGGAGCTGTCTTGCTCGACGGGGTACTTCGCGTGCCATTTCGGCGGACCGAAGCCGGCCTGCTCTCGCTGGAGCGCGGCTTGAGCGTCGGTGACGGCGGTCTGGGCGGCGCTGACGGCCGCCTGTGCCTGCGCGACGGCCGTTTTGGCATCGGTCAGGCGCTGCTGCGCGTTGGCGACGAGCTGGTTGAAGTAGGCCTGCGCCGCGCTGAGGCTCGGGAAGGACAGGGAGTGCGCGGTGAGGAAGGTCACACAGGTCGACGAGATGAGCGTGCTGCACGCGGCCTGGAACTGGTTGAGGAGCTGGACGGCGTTGTCGTAGGCCTGCTGGGCGAGCGCCTGGGCCGAGAGCGCGCTCTGGAGGCTCTGTTGCGCCGCCTGCAGCTGCTGCTTCGCGGCCATCAACTGGGTGACGGATGCTTCGACGGCCGTGATGAGCGTATCGCTGGCTACCGGTACATCGGGGTTCCCCTCGCCCGACGCGTAGGAGTCGCCGATGGAGAGTATGAGCCAGTCCTGCACGACTACCTGCTGCTCCGATCGCACCGTCGTGTCCGCGGCGGCGCTGGTCACGTCGACGGCCACGTCGTACGAGCCCTCGGCCGGGAAGGGGTACGAGAACTTGCAGGTGCTCACCGACCCCACGGAGACGCTGTCGACGTACCACCGGTAGTGGTCGCCCGCGATGTTGCATGCGTCGAAGTTCACGGTCCACGAGGCGGGGTGGATCTGCGCCGCGTCGGGATAGTCGATGAGACCGTCGTTGTTCGCGTCCTGTCCGAAGCGGGCGGGCATCGACCACTGGAAGGGCGCGCCCTGGATCACCGGCGGCGAATTGGACGTCGACGGACCGGAGACGTTGTTGCTGCAGCCCGCGATGAGCAGGGCGGCGAGCGCGCCGCTCAGCACGGCGATGGAGGCCCGGCGGGACGCGGTGGCGCGCGCGGTCCGGCGGTGAGGGGGGCGGGGGGACATGGTTCTGCTCCTCGACATCAGGTGTCCTGCGGCGGGAGGGTCGCAGCTACCTCCTGATGCGGAAAAACGAGGAGGAGACTGCACGCGGGGCCGGCAACGGGCCGGTGGGGGAGTCGTGGGCCCGCGGTCTTCGGGTGGGCTCAGCCGGTGGCCAGCTCCCGCCGAAGCCAGAGGCGGATGGCGGCCCAGTCCTTGGCGGCCTTCCGGGGGGAGACGCCGAGCGCCTCGGCGGCCTCGTCGACGGTGAGCCCGGTGAAGAAGCGCAGCTCCACCAGCTGCTCGAGGTCCGGGTCCAGCTCGGCCAGGCGCTCGAGCGCATTGTGCAGGTCGATGACGTCCCAGGGGTCGTCCTCGGCGCCCGCCAGGTCGCCCTGCAGCGTGACACGCTGCCAGTCACCGCCACGCTTCTGGGCGTTCCGGGTCCGCGCCGCGTCGACGAGGATCTGGCGCATCGAGCGCGCGGCCAGACGCAGGAAGTGGCGGCGGCCGGTGACGGAGAGGGTCCCCGCGTCGGCGAGGCGGGCGTACGCCTCGTGCACCAGGGCGGTGGGCCGAAGCGTGTGGTCCGGGTGCTCACCCCGGAGGCGACGGCGCGCGATGCGTCGCAGCTCGTCGTACACGAGCGGCATAACCCGCGCCGCCTGCTCGGGGTCGCTGAGGTTGACGGCGCCCACGATGGTGGAGAGTCGGGTCCGGGCGGTGTCCACGAACCGAATGTACGAGTCGGCGGACCAGGGCGGCAAACCGGTGCGCCTGCCCGGTCTTCCGTGAGACGAGCGAGGATGCGTGCGGGCCGCGGCTTGCCCGGCGCCCTCAGAACAGGGGGCTCATCAGCCGGACGACGTCCTCGGCCCACCGCCGGGCCCGCGGCCGCGCCTGCCATGCCTCCAGCGTCAGCGGGCGGGCATCGCGCAGGTACCGGTCCTGCATGAGCACGACCTGCTCCACCGCCTCCTCCTCGTAGAGCAGCAGGTTGAGCTCGAAGTTCAGGTGGAAGGAGCGCCGGTCGAAGTTGGCGGAGCCGATCATGGCCAGCGTGCGGTCGGCCGCGAACGTCTTCGCGTGCAGGAACCCGGTGTGGTGCTCGTGCACCTCCACGCCGTCCGCCAGGAGGCTCTCCAGGGAGGCTCGGCTCGCCACGTCCACCAGGGGCAGGTCGCTGCGGTGCGGGACCACCACCTGCACGCAGACACCGCGCAGCGCCGCGAGCTGCAGCGCCATGCGCGTCGCCTCGTCCGGAACGAAGTAGGGGCTGGTGAGCACGATCCGCTCCCGCGCCTCGTCGATGGCCGCGACCAGGAGGTCGTGGATGGCGTCGACCCGGTCGGTGGGGCCGGACGGGACGACCTGGAGGGGAGCCCGTCCCTCGATGCACGGGTCGGGAAAGAGGTCCTCGGGCGGGAGCGCCTCCCCGGTGTTGTAGCGCCAGTCCTCATCGAAGACGATCTGCATCTGCAGGACGGCGGGACCCGTCACGCGCACCACCAGCTCGCGCCAGGGGGTGCGCCTGGAGGCGATGGGGGCGTCGGCGTCCATGATGTTCATCGAACCGGTGTAGGCTACGCGCCCGTCCACCACCGTCAACTTGCGATGGTTGCGTATGTCCAGAGGGTGCAGCTTGAGCGCAAGAGAGGGAAG
>JAJDNC010000168.1 GCA_022340865.1 Gemmatimonadota bacterium | reverse complement strand
CATCGCGGAAGCGCTCCGTCTGGCGGAGCTCGGCGTGCTCCACGCCCTGGTGGACCTGTCCGACGGCCTGGCCGGAGACGCCGGCCACCTGGCCGCGGCCGGCGGAGTCGAGATCGTGCTGGAAGCCTCCCGCGTCCCGGTGTCCGGGGCGGCAGGCGAGGCGCTGGGCGAGGAGGGGGCGCTGGAAGCGGCGCTCCACGGCGGCGAGGACTACGAGCTCTGCCTCGTGGCGCCGGCGGGGTCCCTGCGCGGCGACGAGCTCGGTGTTCCCCTGACGCGCGTCGGCCGCGTGGAGGCCGGCGACGGGGTCTGGCTGGACGGCGGGGACGGGGTGCCGCGCCGCCTCGCACGGGGCGGATACAGCCACGTCGCCGATGCCGGAGGGCCGGAGCCGTGATCGGCCTCCTGCGGGTCGCCCTCGTGGCGGTGCCCCTCACGATCCTGTACGCCTCGCGGCTCATATGGGCGTCGTGGCGCCGGAGCGCGACCCTCCGCCGCCTGAGCGACGACTATCCGCGCCGGTGGTCGGGGCACCTGCTGCGGGCCGCGGGCACCAGGGTCGAGCTCGTCGGCGGCGAGGTCATCGACCCCGGACGCGCGCAGATCCTGGTGGCGAACCACGTGTCCTGGTTCGACATCCTCGCGGTGGCGGCGAGCCTCCCGGGGTCGGTCCGCTTCATCGCCAAGAAGGAGCTGACGAAGGTGCCACTGTTCGGTCGGGCCTGGCAGGCCGCCGGCCACATCCCCATCGACCGGCACGACCGCAACAGCGCCATGGACTCCCTCGAGGTGGCGCGCCGGCGCCTGGAGGAGGACCGCCCCACGGTGGTCTTCTTCCCGGAGGGCACCCGCTCCCCTACGGGGGAGTTGCGCGGATTCAAGAAAGGCGCCTTCATCCTGGCCATCCAGACCGGCGTGGAGGTGGTGCCTGCGGCGATTCTGGGGAGTCGCGAGGTCATGCCGAAGGGGTCCTGGCGCATCCGCACGGGGCGCACCATCCGCGTCCGTCTGGGCGCGCCCATTCCGGTGGACGGCCTCACCATCGACGATCGGGACGTCCTGATGGGGAGGGCCCGGGACGCGGTGGCGGAGCTGCTGGGCGGGGAGCGTCGGACCGGTGGAGAGAACCAGGTTTGAGAAGGGGGAGGTGACGTGTCCGCCATCGTCGACATCCGCGCCAGGGAGATCCTCGACTCGCGGGGGAACCCCACCGTCGAGGCCGACGTCATCCTCGCCACCGGCGCACGCGGCCGCGCCGCCGTGCCCTCCGGAGCGTCCACGGGGGCGCACGAGGCCGTGGAGCTCCGTGACGGCGACCGGGAACGGTACCTGGGCAAGGGTGTGCGCAGGGCCGTGGAGAACGTGACCACCGTCATCGCTCCCGCGCTGCGGGGCTTCGAGGCCCGCGAGCAGCTCGACATCGACCGCACGATGGTCGAGTTGGACGGGACCCCGAACAAACGAAATCTGGGTGCCAACGCCATCCTGCCGGTGTCCATGGCCGCCGCCCGCGCCGCCGCCGCCGAGCACCAGATGCCGCTGTGGCGCTATCTGGCCGACCAGGGGCATGCGGACCTGCTGCCCGTGCCGCAGATGAACATCCTCAACGGCGGCGCCCACGCTCCCAACAACGTGGACATCCAGGAGTTCATGGTGATGCCCCTGGGCGCCGCCACGTTCTCCGAAGGGCTGCGCATGGGGGTGGAGGTCTTCCACGGCCTGAAGAAGGTGCTGTCGGCGGCGGGGAAGAGCACCGCGGTGGGCGACGAGGGGGGCTTCGCACCGGACCTCGGCAGCAACGAGGAGGCCGTCGAGGTCATCCTCCGGGCCATCGAGACCGCCGGGTACCGTCCCGGGGAGGACGTGTTCCTGTCGGTGGACGCCGCGGCCAGCGAGCTCTTCGAGGACGGCGAGTACGTCTTCAGGTGGTCCGGTGGCGAACGCCGGGACGCCGCCGGGATGGTGGAGTTCTGGAAGGACTGGGTGGACCGGTACCCCATCGCCTCGCTGGAGGACCCCGTCGACGAGAACGACTGGCACGGCTTCAAGGCGGTGACCCAGGCCCTGGGAGACCGCATCCAGATCGTGGGGGACGACATCTACGTCACCAACACCGGGCGCCTGGACCAGGGGATCCGGGACGGGACCTCCAACGCGGTTCTCATCAAGGTGAACCAGATCGGCACCCTCACCGAGACCCTGGAGGCCATGCGCCTGGCCACGCAGGCGGGGTGGCGGTGCGTGATCTCGCACCGTTCGGGAGAGACGGAGGACACCTTCATCGCCGACCTGGCGGTGGCCACCGCCGCCGGGCAGATCAAGACGGGCAGCGCCAGCCGCACCGACCGGGTGGGGAAGTACAACCAGCTCCTGCGCATCGAGGAGGAGCTGGGGGACCGCGCACGCTATCCGGGGAGGGATCTCTTCAAGACGTGAAGAAGAAGCTGAAGAGGCTGTTCCTGCCGGCGATCCTCCTCGTGGCCGTGTACTACGCGGTCTTCGGGGGCGAGTACTCGTACTTCGCGCTGCGTCGCGCCCGGGCCCAGATGGCGAAGGAATCCCTGGAGCTCACCGCGCTCCGCCATCAGCTCGACTCGCTGAAGGCATGGGCCGACTCCCTGACCGGGGACCCGGCCACCCTGGAGCGCCTGGCGCGCGAGCGCTACGGGATGATCCGCAAGGGAGAGACGCTGTACCGTTTCGCCGAGCCCGACGACAGCGCGGACAGCACCCGCGCCCGACCCAGCCGCCGCGACACCATCCACGACCGGTAGCGCGGCGGGGCGCCCCACCGGGCGCCCCGCCGCCCCGCCGTGCGGTGGAAGAGCCCCGCGGTCGGGGCTCGGGTGGCCGGTGGGGGGCTACTCGTCGTCGTGGCCCTTGCGTCCCTTCCCGGCTTCTTCACGATCCGCCGGGATCAAGGCCCGCGCTCGCTCACGTGCGGCTGCCTCGCGGCTCGCCCCGAGCATCTTGGCCGCGGCGGCCTCCAGGTCGGCAGGCTCCCGGCTGGTGGGGAACTCTCCGCCCACGGCCATCTCCGCGGCGTGCTTCAGCGCCCGCTCCAGCGCCTCCGGGTCCGGGCCCTGGCCCTCCTTGCGGACGAAGGACTGGAAGAGCTCGATGGGGATGGGGAAGAGCGTGGTGGAGTTGTTCTCCGACGCCACCTCGACGACCGTCTGCAGGAAGCGGAGCTGCATCGCCTGCGGGAACTGGGAGATGACCTCGGCGGCGGCCACCAGCTTCGTGGATGCCTGGTACTCGCCCTCGGCGGCGATGACCTTGCCCCGCCGCTCGCGCTCGGCCTCGGCCTGCTTCGCCATGGCCCGCTTCATCTCCTGCGGCAGGTCGATGTCCTTGATCTCGACGCCGGTGACCTCGATGCCCCACGGGTCCGTGCCCTGGTCGATGATCTCGCGCACCACCTCGTTGATGCGCTCGCGCTCGGCGAGGAGCTGGTCGAGCTCCGACTGGCCGATGACCGAGCGCAGCGTGGTCTGGGCGAGCTGGCTGGTGGCGAAGTAGTAGTCCTCGATCTCCACCACCGCCTTCGTCGGATCGGACACGCGGAAGTACACCACCGCGTTCACCCGCACGCTGACGTTGTCCTTCGTGATGGTGTCCTGCGGCGCGATGTCCAGCGCCACGATGCGCAGGTCCATCTTGCGCATGCGCTCGATGCCGAACGGGACGAGGGCGATGAGGCCGGGACCCTTGGCCCGCGTCAGCTTGCCGAGGCGGAACACGACCCCCCGCTCGTACTCGAAGAGCACCCGCAGGCTGGTGAGGAGCCCCGCGACGACGATGATCGCGCCGGGGATCAACAACTCCTGGAACAACATGAGTCCTCCAGAGCATTGGGAAGGGTCGTTTCCGTATACGGAGTCGTCCGCGGCCGGCTTCACCGCGGGACGACCTTCCCGCTGCTTGACGGTTGCGGATGCGGGCCTGTTGCGCAAGCGGTACGGGAGGTGCCGGCGGGGCCGCACCGGAGCCGGCGGGTCGGGGCCGTCGAAGCATGTGCCGGGCGAGACCGTAGAGCCTTTGCGGGCGTTGACATCCCCAGGGGGGCGGATGAGCTTTTCGACCCGGGCCGGAGTAGCTCAGTCGGTTAGAGCAGCGGAATCATAATCCGCGTGTCGGGGGTTCGAGTCCCTCCTCCGGCATCAAGTGGCACAAGGGGTTCCGGGATCGCCCCTCCTTCGGGAGGGGCTTTTTCGTGTGTGCGTGTTGCTGATTTGTTGCGTCTTGTTCCATCGAGACCCTGCTGCCGTGCTCCCGGACAGGGCCGCCGTCCTTGCCCGTCCGGGCCACGGCGCCTACGGTGGAGCCGCCTGCAGCGTCGTCTCGTCTCCTTCGGAACCCTCCCATCATGAGCGACGACATCACCGACCGGCTGAGCGCGGCCCTCTCTGGGCGCTACATCATCGAGCGCCAGCTCGGCGAAGGCGGCATGGCCACCGTCTACCTCGCCGAGGACGTCAAGCACCACCGCAAGGTGGCGCTCAAGATCCTCAAGCCCGAGCTGGCGGCGGTGGTGGGCGCCGAGCGGTTCCTCACCGAGATCCAGACCACCGCGAACCTCCATCACCCCCACATCCTCCCTCTCCACGACTCCGGCGAGGCCGACTCCTTCCTCTTCTACGTGATGCCCTACGTGGACGGGGAGTCGCTGCGGGAGCGCCTGGACCGCGAGCGCCAGCTCCCCGTGGACGAGGCGGTGAGCATCGCCGTGGCGCTGGCGGGCGCGCTGGACCACGCGCACCAGCGCGGGGTGATCCATCGCGACATCAAGCCCGCCAACATCCTGCTCCAGGACGGCCAGCCGGTGATCGCCGACTTCGGCATCGCCCTGGCGGTGGGCGCGGCGGGCGGCGCCCGCCTCACCGAGACCGGGCTCAGCGTGGGCACGCCGTACTACATGAGCCCGGAGCAGGCCACCGGCGACCAGGTCATCGGGCCCACCAGCGACATCTATGCGCTGGCGTGCGTGCTCTACGAGATGCTGGTGGGTGAGCCACCCTTCCCCGGCGCCACCGCCCAGGCGGTCCTCGGGAAGATCATCGCGGGTCACGTGGCCGCCGTGACGGAGACCCGGCCCCAGGTGCCCCCCAACGTGGACGCGGCCATCCGGCGCGCGCTGGAGAAGCTCGCCGCGGACCGCTTCCCCACCGCCGCCGACTTCGCCAGGGCACTCTCCGACCGGAGCTTCCGCTACGGCGACGTGGTGGCGGGTACGGCGGCCTCGCGGGGCCCGTGGAAGGCCGTGGCCCTGGGTGCGACCGGGGTGGCGGTGGCCTTGGGCGCCCTGGCCGGATGGGCGCTCCTGCACCGTGGCGCGCTGGAGCCCGTCAGCAGGTATGCCGTCGAGCTCCCCGAGGGGCACGACCCCATGCAGATCTTCGGCTCGAACATCGCCCTCTCCCCCGACGGCTCGGAGATCGTGTACGTCGGCCCGTCCGCCGACGGGAAGGCCTCCACTCAGCTCTGGCTCCGGCGCCGCGACCAGCTCGAACCCAAGCCCATGCCGGGGACCGAGGACGGCATCAGCCCCTACTTCTCACCCGACGGCAAGAGCGTCGCGTTCGTGACGCAGCCATCGCTGGTGGTGAAGACGGCGGCGGTGGACGGCGCACCCCCCATCACGGTGACCGACAAGGACGTGGAGGGCGGTGACGTCGCCTGGGCCCCCGACGGCAACCTGTACTACGACGGACACAAAGGTATCGAGCGGGTGCCGGCCAGCGGGGGGAAGCCTACGCTGTTCTCGCCGCTGGACACCGCGAAGCACGAGAGCTTCAGGGCGTGGATCCAGGCGCTCCCCAACGGGAAAGGGATCCTCTTCACCATCGCCCACGCCAATCAGACCGACACCAAGCAGTACGACATCGCGGTTGCGGATCTGGCCACCGGCAAGACCAAGGTCCTCGTGCGTGGGGTGGTCGCCCGGTACGCCTCCACCGGGGACCTGATCTACGTGACCGCCGACGGGAGCCTGCTCGCGGCCCCCTTCGACCAGGGCGTCATGAAGCTCACGGGGCCTCCGGTGGCGTTGACGCAGGGGATCGGGATCGGCACGTACGGGTCGGTGGACCTGTCTGTCGCGGACGACGGCACCCTGGCCTACGTCACGGGCCAGGCCAGCACCGGCCTCGCCCAGGCGGTATGGGTCACCCGCGACGGCGCGGTCACGCCGGTGGACTCCACGTGGCACTTCGACCCGGGCCTCCCGGAGGCGGACCTCGCGCTGTCGCCCGACGGGAAGCACCTCGCGGTGTCCGCCGTCGCCAACGGGAACGCGGACATCTGGGTGAAGACGCTGGACGTACCTCACGGGCCTCTTTCCCGCCTCACCTTCGACACGGCGTCGGACATCCGGCCGCGCTGGAGCGCCGACGGCAAGGAGATCCGCTACATCTCCACCCGGGGGGGCCACGAGGACGTCTGGACGCAGCCCGCTGACGGCACCGGGAGCGCCCGTCTGCTGCTGCACATGGCCAAGCCCATCCTCGAGGATCAGCTCACGCCCGACGGGAAGTGGTTCCTCCTCCGCCTGGGCGGTGCGCCGAACGTCACGAACGACCGGGACATCGTCGCCCTCCGCCGAGGCGACACCACCACCGTGCCGGTGGCGGCGGAGCCGTACGACGAGAAGGCCGTGACGGTCTCGCCGGACGGCCATTGGGTCGCGTACGAGTCCACCGAGACAGGCAGCAACGAGATCTACGTGCGGCCCTTTCCCAATTCGAACGCCGGCAAGTGGCAGGTGTCCGCCGGAGGCGGCATCAATCCCGTGTGGGCCCACAGCGGGCGGGAGCTGTTCTACGTGGATGCGAACAGCCGGATGGTGGCGGCGGAAGTCTCCACGGCCGGAGGCTTCCACGTGACCGGGCACCACACCCTCTTCTCGCTCACCGACCGGAATCTCTACGCTGCGGCGAACTACGCCTCCTTCGACGTGAGCCCCGACGGCAAGCGCTTCGTCATGCTCCAGATGGGGGGCAGCTCGGGCGGCAGCCACCACCTCGTGGTGGTGGAGAATTTCTTCACCGAGCTCAGGCGGAAGATGGGAGGGTAGGGCGCGGCACCGTGCCCGGAGGAGGCGCGGAGGCCGCCCAGGCCCCACGCTTCGCTCACTCCGGCTCTTCTACCGGCTTCGTCACGGCCATCACCCGGAGCACCCAGGCTCCGCCGGCCGTCGCCAGGATCATGGCGAGCTTCCCCGCCTCCACCAGGAACGAGCCGATCTCCTTGTCCTTGGACAGCATGCCCACCCGCATGAGCATGACCGTCCAGTCGTGGCTGTCCACGTCGATGGGGCCGAAGGGCGAGACCAGGGGGAGGGCCTGCGCGCGGGCGTCCGCGGCATATACGCCGGCGTTGACCAGCGACGTTCCGAGCCAGAAGAGACAGACCGCGGCGCCGAACGGGTCACGCTGCTTGATGAGCAGGTAGAGGCCCGCCACGGTGGGGACGAGGAGCTGGAAGATGGTCCCCCCGGCCACCGTGAGCATATGGCTGCCCAGCAGGCCGAGGGCCGCGTGCCCCATCTCGTGAAACCCCAGGGTGAGCGCATCGAAGATGGAGCCATGTTGAGGGTCGCCGAAGTACCGAGCGAGGTACCACACGAACAGGAGGAGAAGGGGCGCGCGATAGTACCAGGTGCGCCCGGCGACGCGTTCGGCCACCCAGCCGTGCACCCGGTCGAGCAAGGCGGGACGCGGCCCGGTGGCGTCCCGGCCGGGCTCGGCGCCTCTCGCCGTCGTCGTCGCCGGACCGTTCCGCTCGGCGGCCCGTCTCTGCGCCCGGAAGGGGTTCGTCTCCATTGCGGCCGACGCTAGAGGCGAGATACGACCGGCGTCAAGGCGGCCGCGACGTGCCGCGTGTCGCTGGGCGGAGGGCCGACGAACGGAGCCGCCACACAAAGGGCCGAAGGAAGCCGACGGCGCCTCCCCCCGTGCATGTGGTCCGAGTGCTGGCGGAGCCGCCGACGGAGACGTAGCCTCCGACCATGTCCTCCAGCCCCTCCGTAGCTCTCGTCACCGGCGCCTCCTCGGGCCTCGGCATGGGTCTCGCCCTCCGCTTCGCGTCGGACGGTTGCGCCGTGGCGCTGGCGGCCCGCAGGGCCGACCGCCTGGACGCCCTGGTCGAACGCATCCGGGGGGCGGGGGCCCGCGCGCTGGCCTGTCCCTGCGACGTCTCCGACCGCGAGCAGGTGTACGCCGCGGTGGCACGCACCGAAGCGGAGCTGGGTCCCGTCGACCTTCTCGTCGCCAGCGCCGGCGTGGGCGCGATGACGCCGGCCCAGACGCTGGACGCCGCCGACCTGGAGCACATCCTGAGCGTGAACGTGCTGGGTGCGGCATACGCCGCGGAGGCGGTGCTGCCGGGCATGCTCCGCAGGCACCGCGGTCACCTGGTGGTCATCGGCAGCCTCACCGGGTACGGCGGACTGCCCACGTCGGCGGCCTACTCGGCGAGCAAGGCGGCGGTGAAGAACTTCTTCGAGAGCCTGCGCATCGACCTCAGAGGCAGCGGCGTGGCGGTGACGGTCATCACGCCGGGATATGTGAAGACCGAGATGACGGCGAACAACGAGCACCCCATGCCGTTCCTCATGGAGCTGGACGATGCCGTGGAGGTGATGGCCCGGGGCATCCGCCGGCGCGTTCCGCACCTCTCGTACCCACGGCCGCTCTCCACGCTGACGTGGATCGGGCAGGTCTTCCCTCGGCGCTTCTACGACTTCCTCGCGTCCAGGGTGCGCAGGGAAAAAGGCGAGTAGGGTGCAGACATGGGCGAGCCCGAGCCGGGGTCGCCCGGCCGGTGCGCGCCGCACGCACCGACGCGCAGGCGACCCTCTGCGTGCCCTACTGCGGCTGCCGCACCACGTCGCCGCCCTTCATCACGAAGGTCACGTCGTGGAGCAGCTTCATGTCCTTGGACGGATCACCGTTCACGGCCATGAGATCGGCGAGAAGCCCGGGCTCGATGCGGCCCCGGTCCGCCAGGCCGAAGATGTCCGCGTTCCCCCCGGTGGCGGCGTGCAGCACCGCGATGGGGTCCATGCCGTACTCGGCCATGAGCACCGCCTCCCGCACGTTGTCGCCGTGGGGGAAGACGCCCACGTCGCCGCCCATGCACATGGCGACCCCCGACTGGAGGGCCCGCTGGAACATGGCGCGCTTGTTCTTCACGCTGGCGGGCTCGGGGTCCACGCCCTCCTTCCAGCCGGCGTATCGGGCCACGGCGTCGGTGGCCGCCAGGGTGGGACAGAAGCCCACGTGGTGCTGCGCCATGAGCTGGAACGTCGCCAGGGAGCCCCCGTCGCCGTGCTCGATGGTGTGGACCCCGGCCAGGGTGGCCCGGCGCATTCCCTCGTCCGTGGCGGCGTGGGCGGACACGTACCGCCCGGAGCTCGAGGCCACCTCCACGATGCGGTGGATCTCCTCTTCGGTGAAGGTGGGGCGCGCCTCGCCGTGAGGCCCCCACCGGTAGTCGGCGTACACCTTCACCCAGTCGACCCCGCGTCCGATGTGCTCGCGCGTGGCCTTCTCGACGCCCTCCAGCCCCGAGGCCTCCATGCCGCCTTTGGGGAGGTTCCACTCGGGCGCACCCTTCACGCCGTAGCTCCCCAGGGCGACGATGGCCCTGCCGGCCACGAGCAGGCGCGGACCGGGGATGATCCCCTTGTCGATGGCGTCGCGCAGCCCCACGTCGGCGAAGCCGGCTCCTTCGGTGCCCAGGTCGCGCTCGGTGGTGATCCCCGCCATGAGCTCGGTGCGGACGTGCACGGTGGCCCGGGCCACCCGCTCACCCAACGACTCGAAGAGGACCTGGTCGTTCCAGGGCGTCTCGTCGTACGGGTGGAGGAACTCGTGGCCGTGGCCCTCGATGAGGCCGGGGAGCAGGGTCATCCCGCTCAGACGGATCTCCCGGGCACCGGCGGGCGCCGACACCGCCGGGCCGGCGGCGGCGATCCTGCCGTCCCGCACGAGGACGGACCAGCCGGCGTGCATGGCGTCCCCGTCGAAGACGCGGTCGGGACGTAGGAGGACGGCTCCTTGCTGCGCCGAGAGCCGGGAGACGGGAAGGAGGGCCGAGGCCAGGGCGAGAAGGAGGAGGGCGAGCACGCGGCGCATGGTGGGCTCCCGGTGCAGGTCGGTGTCGATGCGAGTGGGTGGGCAGGGGGCAGGGAGGGAACATCGGGGGCTTCGGCGCCGCGCGCCAGCGCTGATCCGTGGGTCCCGGGGAGTGCCGGCAGCGCGTTTTCCGGTGGCGGTTCCCACGCCCGTGGGGCCCGCGTATCTTGGCATCCTCAGACTGCCAACGAGGAAATCATGACCGATCGAGTGAGCACGCTTCTGGGAGGCCGCCGCGAGAGCATGGAGCGGGCGCTGGGTCGCACCCTGGGCCACCCGAAAACGGGGCCCCGGGCGTCGCTTCCCGAGAAGACCCGCAACTTCCTCCGGGAGGAGGCCGAGGACCTCTACTGGAACGAGCTCGAGTGGGAACACATCACGGAGGAGGAGGCCCTCGAGGAGGGCGCCCTCACGGAGCTGGCGTTTCCAGGATTGCTCGCGTTCGTCCGGGGGCTCCTTCTCACCGAGGTGATGCCGGACGCCAAGGCCCCGGCGGCGCCGCGGCCCGAGGTGGTGGAGGACATTCTCGGCTTCCTCGCCGGGCGCGTGGTGGAGCTGGAGGACGGCCTCGCCGCCGAAGAAGGCGACGCGCGGGATCGCATGCGGCTGGAGCTGAGCATGACCAGCCGCCTCGTGGACCTCGTGCTGCACCTCTTCCACCGGCTGGAGCCCGCGGACATCGAGGTCCTCGAGGGCAGCCGGCGGGCGCTCTCGTAGGCCGGCCCGGCCCGGCCCGGCAGGGCGCCTCCCGTGAGCCCCTTGGGGTCTCCCAGGCCCGGATGTCCGTACGTCGCGGGCGCGCCTCTCCTGGTGGCGCACCGCGGCGGCTCCGGCCTGGCCCCGGAGAACACCATGGCGGCGTTCACCGCCGCCGTGAGCGCGTGGGATGCGGACATGCTCGAGATGGACGTGCGCCTCACCCGCGACGGCGAGGTCGTGGTCATCCACGACGCGCTCGTGGACCGCACCACCGACGGCGCGGGACCCGTGTCGTCGTTTTCCCTGGCGGAGCTCCAACGCCTCGACGCCGGCTACCGCTTCGTGGACCTGCAGGGTGAGACCTCGTTCCGGGGCAAGGGCGTCCGCGTGCCCCACTTCGAGGAGGTGCTCACGGCGTTTCCAGGCACGCGCCTGAACGTCGAGTCCAAGGAGCCCGAGGCGGCGGGCCCCCTGGTGGAGATCATTCTCCGGAACGGAGCCCAGGACCGGGTGCTGGTGGCGGCGGCGGGGGAGGCCAGGCGGCGCTCCGCCCGGGGGTATCCCGGTCCGTGGGGTGCGAGCCGGCACCATATCCTGCTGTTCTGGGCTCTGCATCGTCTTCCCGGAAACGGCCCGTATACGCCGGGAGCCGACATCCTCCAGGTGCCGGAGGTGTGGCGAGGCATGCGCATCCTCACGCGGAGCCTGGTACGCGCCGCCCACCGGCGGAACCTCCCGGTGCAGGTGTGGACCGTGGACGATCCCGACGACATGCGCCGCCTCCTCTCCTGGGGCGTCGACGGGATCCAGAGCGACCGCCCGGACCTGCTGGCCGACATCCTCGTCGAGAAATACGGCCGCCCACCGCCTCCGGGGCTGAGGAAGAGGGGGGATGGGGGATGAGAGGGGCCATCCCCCTCGCAGCCCATGACCTCGCCAACCGTGTCGGCGCGCACATGCTGCGCGGCGACGCTCTCGGCCCCGACGATCGCGTGGTGGTGGCCGTCTCCGGGGGCCGGGACTCCATGGCGCTCCTCCACCTGCTGCGCTTCGCCGACGCGCTGCCCCCGCTGCACCTGGTGGCGGCCCATCTGGACCACGCGATGCGGGCCTCCAGCGCCGGCGACGCCGACTGGGTCATGGGGGTGTGCCGCGCGTGGGGCGTGCCGTGCCGGATGCGCCGGTGTGATCCTGCGCCCCGCACCGAGGCGGACGCACGTCGCCTTCGCTACGAGTTCCTGGAGGAGGTGAGGAGAGACGAGCACGCCCGCTGGGTGGTGACGGGCCACCAGGCCGACGACCAGGCCGAGACGGTGCTCTTCCGCGCCGTCCGGGGGACGGGGATCGGCGGTCTGCGCGGGATCCGGGCGCGGAGGCGGCCCGCGCTCTGGCGGCCGCTGCTCCCCTTCGCCCGGGCGGAGCTGACCGCGTATGCCGAGGCGGTGGGGCTCTCCTGGCGCGACGACCCCACCAACGAGCCCGGTCCCTCGGGGGACGCCCCGGCACGAAGCGTGATCCGCTCGTATGTGCTCCCGGAGCTGGAGCGGAGGGTGGCGCCGGGGGCCGGTCGCGCCCTGACGTCTCTGGCGCGCCGGGCGCGGGAGGACGAGGCGGCCTGGAGGAGCCTCTTGCCGGGTCTCCTGGAGGGGGTCGACCTGCGGCGTGAGGGGGACGTCCTTTCGGTGTCCCGCGCCGCTTTCCTGGAGTGCCATCCAGCGGTGCGCGCCCGGGTCCTGCGGGAGCTGGCGAAGCGTCTCGGCACACGCCCGGGAGAGGCCGGAACCCGGGCCGCAGTGGAGTTTAGTAGCTCGGGTTCGAGCGGCACCGGGGTGCCGCTCGGCGGGGGCGTGGAGCTGCGTATCGAGCTGGAGCGCCTCGTGCTGGGACCGGCGCGTGGGGGCGGGATCGACGAGCCTCTCGCGATCCCGGGGCCGGCGCGCGGCGAAGGTGTGGTGGTGGTGGGGGGGCGCCGGTACCACGTAACGTGGGGCCCGGGGCCGGAAGGGACGCCGTGGTCGGAGACCTTCGATGTGGCCGGCCTCCGATTTCCCCTGTCGGTGAGGGGGTGGGCGCCGGGAGACCGGGCCCACATGGCCTACGGAACCAAGAAGCTGAAGAAGCTCTTTCTGGAAGCGCGCGTTTCGCCGGGGGAACGGCACCGTATTCCGGTCCTCACCCACGGCAGCGGGGTAGTACT
>JAJDNC010000034.1 GCA_022340865.1 Gemmatimonadota bacterium | reverse complement strand
GCGCTCCCCATTGCCACTCCGTTGTGCACTCCCTACCGTGGGTTCTCTCGCGGGAGGACGCCAGGGCTCCATATCCAGGGACGACTTCGTGGCTCGAGACAAGACGCGCGACAAGAGAAAGGCTCGCCGTGCCCGTGCCCGCCGGCAGCGCTCCGGCTCGTTGAACTGGGTGCTGGTGGTCGTCGCCGTGGCGCTGGTGGCCACGGTGGTCGTGGCCGTCAAGCACCGTGGCGCCGCGAGCGAGGATGCCGCGGCACAGCAGACGGTCAAGCCGAGGCCGGTGTCCGATGCCGTCATGAAGGACTTCGAGAGCATCCCCGCCGCGACCTGGAGCGCGGTGGGGACGGTGGATGCCACCCCACCCGTGTTCGTGGGAGACTCGCTGGCGGCGGGCGGCAAGCCCGTCGTGCTGTACATCGGCGCGGGGTACTGCCCGTACTGCGCCGCGGCGCGGTGGTCGATGATCGCTTCGCTGTCGCGGTTCGGGACGTTCTCCGGCCTCACCCTGGAAGAGTCGTCGAGCGTGGACGTGTTTCCCAACACGCCGACCTTCTCCTTCTATGGGGGCCACTACACGAGCCAGTACATCGAGCTGGAGACGGTGGAGCTGGCCAGCAGCGTGATCGTCGGGAACCACTATCAGGCGCTTGAGAAGCCTACGGCTGCGCAGCAAGCCCTCCTCGACAAGTACGACGCGCCGCCGTACCTGGCAAAGGCCTTTGCCGGGGGCATCCCCTTCATCCTCGTGGGCGGCCGGTACATGTGGAGCGGGTCCCCATTCTCGCCGGAGGTGCTGGCCCACCACTCGCAGGCCGACATCGCCGCGACGCTGCCCACGGGATCTGGCTCCGCCGCCCAGCTGATCCTGGCCAACGGGAACCAGTTCACGGCGGCCATCTGCGCGGTGGACGGCAACCAGCCGGCGGAGGTCTGCTCGGATCCCACGATTCGGAGGGCGATGGCGGCGCTGCCGCACAAGGTGCCCTGATGACGCTCCGGTCGTACGGTCGCCTGAGGATTGCGCTCACGGTGATCGGACTCGCCATCGCCGCGTATCTCACCCTCCTGCACTACGACAGCAGCGTGCCCCTGGCGTGTGGAAGCGGCGGGGTCATCAACTGCGAGACCGTGCTGAGCAGCCCGGCATCGATGGTCCTCGGTGTGCCGGTGGCCGTGTGGGGTCTTCTCTGGTTCGTCGTCGCGTTCGTGCTCGCGCTGATGTGGACGCGCGCCTCCGGCGGCGGGGAGCCGCCACATCTCCGGGCCGCCGGCCTGGCATGGACGCTCGTCGGCACGGCGACGGTGCTCTGGCTCGTGTACCAGGAGATCGCCGAGATCGGCAGGATCTGCATCTGGTGTACCGCCATCCACCTGCTCGTGCTGGCCCTCCTCGTCATCGAGGTGCGGGCGGATCAGCGGCCGGAGGCGGCGGGGCCGTGATGTGCGGCGGCCCGGCGGCCCTCTGACTCAACCCGTCTCGCCGCCGACGCAGATCAGCTTCCTCACCCCTTCGGGGAGCGCCGCCGCCGTATCCGCCTGCACGTATCCGACGCCGCCGTTCGTGCGCGCCACGTAGAGCAGCACGGCATGCTGCGAGCCCAGGCTCGGCGGGGGCCTGGTACCGTGGAAGTAGCGCTCATTCCAGTAGGCGGCCATGTCCTCCACGCTCTCTCCGAAGACCACCTCGGTGAACCGCTCGCGCACGGGAGAGGCGGCGGGGAGGTTCACCGGACGCGTCGGCGTGCCGTCGGGCCAGAAGCGTTGGCGGAGCTGGAAGATGCGCCGCACCATCTCGAGGTCGGGGGCAGGCGGATCGCTGCGGAGCCTGGCCACCACGCAGATCACGCCGGGCCCCTGGCTCGCCGTGTCGGGTGGTGGCGGCGAAAGGCCGCCGGCCCAGCCTAGAAGATGCAGGACAAGGAGAGGAACCATCCGTCGGGGATTCGGGGAGAGGTACGGTCGGTGAGCTCCCGTCCGACCTTGATCACGAAGTGCGAGCCCGGCCTCGCCGTGAGGCCCAGGTATCCCAGGTCGGCCGAGCCGCCGCCCACGGGCTGGTACCGCTCCACCTCCCCCACCCCCCAGACGGGCCCCGCGATGCGCACCGCCGTCACGACGAACGCGCCGCCCTCGTAGGGCTCCGTCGCCGTCTGGAGGAGCCAGGTCCCCCCGCTCTGAATCCGGGCCCTCGTTCCCTCCCACTTGAGGTCGAAACCCAGGAGGGTCCGCGACGTGGCGTCCTCGTTCCGGACGGGAGGGCTCAGGAGAGTGTCGGAGAGCGTTCCGCCATAGTCTTCACCGTACTCCGGCCCCTCGCCGGTGTACGGCCGGGAGCGCTGAATCCGCGCGGCGGACACGCCCACGGTGACGCCCGGGAACAGCTCCACCGCGGCGCGTCCTCCGACGGCATGCTTGAAGGAGCTCTCCTGGGGGTCGTCGTAGTCGTGATCGTAGTCACCCTGGGGAGCCCAGAAGAGCGCGTACCCCGCGTCGTGTCCGTGCAGGTCGCCCGAGCCCGCCAACAGGAGGCCCGTGAGGCTCTTGGCGAAGGGACGGAACGTGGCCAGCGGCCGCGTGGGCGTCCACGTCAGGGGCGCCGCGAACGCCTCGTTCCACTGGCCGATGGGCGTGAGGAAGCGTCCGGCCCGCACCCTGAAGAGATCGCTGAAGGTATACTCCAGGTACATGCGCACCGGGGCGAAGCGCTGATTGGCCTCCAGCCCGGTCCACGTCTCGGCGGTGCGCTTGGCAACGTCCAGCTCGACGAAATAGCTTGCCCGCGCACCGAGCTGGCCCCAGGCCATGAGGGCGGCGGCCAGATCGGTGGCCTGGAGCTTCCGGGTCCCGTCGGGCTGCCATGCGCGCCCCACCGTGAGGTCTCCCCAGCCGCCGAGCTGGAAGAGGCCGGGACCGACGACGGGGGGCGCGGGAAGCTGGGCGGCCACGGGGTGTACGAAGCCTGGCCCCGCGGCCAGCACTGCCGCCAGGGACAGGGCTACCGAGGTTCGCCGGATCCTCTTCTTTCCGGCACGTGAGGTCTTCGAACGCAGGTGCAAGGTTCCGATGTCTCGGGCTCCCGATCCGCCGGGGCGCTCTTCTGGCCGGGCTCCCTCGCCGGCCGGCTGGCGGCGCTCCTCACGGCGTTCATCGTGCTGGCCACGTTGGCCGTCGTCGTGCGCGAATATCGCGCCGGCGAACAGGCGCTGGTAGCCGAAAGGTATCGAACGCTCCAGATCCGCGCGGGCGTGGTCGCCGACCGCCTGTCGGCGTCCCTGGACACCCGTCGACACCTCGCCACGGTGTGGGCCCAGCTGGAGACGTCCCAGGACCTGGCCGCGGACGACGTGGACAAGCGCGTCTCGGAATCCCTCGCCGATCTGGTGGGCATGCTGGGGTCCGGCTCCGAGGCCGTGGCGGCCCGCCGCGGAGCCGGAAGGCGCGAGGACGTCCTGTCCGCGTCGGACCCCGCCCGCCTGCAGCCTGGTGCGCCACCGCTCCCCGCGGCCGTGGACTCGGCCCTGGCCGCCCCACGGGCGGGCCTCACCGTCCAGGGGGGAGCGGACGGCGAGGTGGTGGCCACCGCGGACGTCTTCAAGGATGCCGACCGCTCCCTCCTCGGGCGCATCGCGGTGTGGACGCCGCTGGCGCGCTTCCTGTCCATGTCCCTGCCACTGGAGCTGGGCTCCGTGCAGGTCGTCGATTCGGCGGGCCGGACCCTGTATCGCGGCTCCGACCTCACCGGCTCCGACGCCGACTACCTCTGGGCGCGGGATACGGCGCGCACGGCGTACGGCGCTTTCGGCGTGGCGGTGGCGTATCCCTGGGCCGAGGTCACCGCGGCCCTCAAGGCCAGCGGTCGCCAGCTCGTCACGCTGTCGCTGCTCTTCCTGTTGCTGGCGGTGCCCGCCGCGCTCCTGGTGGTGCGCTCGGCCACCTCGGGGCTGGGACGCCTCACCCGTGCCGCCCGGGAGCTCGACCCCCACCACCCGGAGCCCCTCCCCACGGTCTCCAGGTGGGCGCCGGACGAGGTGCGGGTCATGGGCGACGCCATGACCGCCATGGTGGACCGCCTGGAGCGAGGCAGCGAGGAGCTGGCCAGGAGCGAATCGCTGGCCGCCATCGGCGTCCTCACCAAGAGCCTCGCCCACGAGATCCGCACCCCCCTCTCGGTGCTCCGAGCCGGCACGGAGATGCTCCTGCGCTCCCCCGTGGCCGGCCCCCGGGAGAGGGAGGTCAGCGAGATGCTCCAGGCCGAGGTGGAGCGCCTCGCCCGGCTGGTGGACGACCTCCTCGTCTTCGGCCGCCCCTCGCCTCCGGTTCTCGGCGACATGGACCTGGACCGCGTCGCCGACGACGCGCTGGCCGCCCTGGAGGCCACCGCCAGCGAGAAGGGGGTGGCACTCGTCCTGCACGGTGGGGCCGCGCGCATGCGCGGCGACGCGGACCAGCTCCGACAGGTGGTGGTCAACCTGGTGAGCAACGGGGTACGTGCCTGCTCCGAAGGGGGTCGGGTACACGTCACCACCGCCTGCGAGAACGGCGAGGCAGTGCTGGAGGTCGAGGACGACGGAGAGGGCATCTCCCCGGATCGACTCGAGGAGATCTGGAGGCCGTTGGTGACGACGAACCGATCGGGAACCGGGCTGGGGCTTCCCATCGTGCGCCAGTTGGTGGAGGCTCATGGGGGCTACGTGGAAGTGAAGAGCACGCCTGGCGAGGGCACGCGCATGCGCGTGGTCCTTCCGGCCGGTGCGACGGAAGGGGCGGAAGGGCCGCAGAGCACGGGATAGACACAGGAGACACGGGAGAGGACATGACGGAGAACGTCCTCGTCGTCGACGACGAGTTCCGGATCCGCCGCATCGTGGAGATGGCGCTGAGCGACCGCGGCTTTCGGGTCTCCACAGCCCCGTCGGCCGAGGCTGCGGAGGAGGTCCTGGCCAAGGACGCCGTGGACATCGTGGTCACGGATCTGCAGCTGCCGGGGCGCTCGGGCCTGGATCTGCTCTCCCACGTGCGACGCACGCAGCCGGACGTTCCGGTGATCCTCATCACGGCCTTCGGCACCGTGGAGAGCGCCGTGGAGGCCATCAAGGCGGGCGCCTACGATTACGTGCTCAAGCCCTTCAGCGTGGAGGAGCTGGAGGCGCTGGTCGTGCGCGCCCTCGATGCCCGCCCGGGAGCCCGGGAGATGCAGCCCCCGGCCGCCGCCGAGGATGGGGTGGTGGCGCGCAGTTCCGCCATGAAGAAGATCCTGGCCATGGTCGCGCAGGTGGCCGACGCACCGACCACGGTCCTCATCACCGGTGAGACCGGGGTGGGGAAGGAGGTGGTGGCGCGCGCCCTGCACCGGAGCTCGGGACGACGGGATCAGCCGTTCGTAGCGGTGAACTGTGCCGCCATCCCCGGTGAGCTCCTGGAAGCGGAGCTCTTCGGCGTGAGCAAGGGTGCCTACACCGGGGCGGTGAAGGACCGCCCCGGCAAGCTCGAGATCGCCCACGGGGGCACGCTCTTCCTGGACGAGATCGGGGACATGCCGGCGGCGCTCCAGCCCAAGTTGCTGCGGGTGCTCCAGGGGGGAACGGTGGAGCGCCTGGGCTCGAACGCCACCCGCCGTGTCGACGTGCGCGTGGTGGCGGCGACGCATCGGGACCTGGCGAGCCTGGTGCGCGACGGGCGCTTTCGCGAGGACCTCTTCTACCGCATCAACGTCTTTCCCATCGACATCCCGCCTCTGCGGGAACGGCCTGAGGACGTCGAGGCTCTGGCCGTGGCGGCCCTGGCGCGTTTCACCGAGCGCATGGGGACGCGCGCCACGTTGGGACCGGAGGCCGTCGGCCGGCTGCAGGCATACTCGTGGCCGGGGAACGTCCGCGAGCTGATGAACGTCGTGGAGCGGGCGGTGATCCTCGCCGGGGGCACCGGCGTCATCGACGACCTGGAGCTGCCCCGTCAGATCTTCCTGCACCGCGACGCGGAGGCGCCGGACGGCGGTGCGCCAGGCGTGCGGCCGCTCAGCGACGCGGTGGCCGCGGCCGAGCGCGCGGCGATCGTGGCGGCGCTGGAGCGCACCGGGGACAACAAGGCACAGGCGGCCCGCCTGCTGGGCATCAGCGTGCGGACGCTCTTCTACAAGATCGAGAAGCTGGACCTGCGCTGAGACGCTCACGGCGCGTCGCAGGACGACGTGGCGGCGTTGCGCGTCGGGAAGGAGGTGGGAGCCGGGCCTCCGATGCCTCGCGCGTCCGCGTCTCAGGGCGAGATGGTGACGGTGTTCGCGGCGGCGTCGTAGGACGTGGGGAAGCTCACCAGGTTGGTGGTCGGCTGGCCTCCGATCCAGTGGCCGTCGGACGCGAACTCCGCGCCGTGGACCGGGCAGATGAAGATCTGACCGTTCCACTGCACGGTACCGCCCTGGTGCGTGCAGATCAGCGACAGCGCAGTGTATTGGCCGTTGCCCTCGTTGACCAATGCCAAGGGGATGTTGGTGCCGTTTATGCGCACGGCGCTCACCGGGTTGGCCAGGCCGGGGTAGTCCGACAGCTTGACGGTGATCGCCTTGCTCAGGGTGCTGCTTCCGGGGCCGGTGACGGACCCCAGCCCCCCGCTGCAGGCGCTCACGAGCACCGTGAGGGCCGCCAGACGCGCGGCTTCGCTGATGAAGGCACGGCGATCGGGGTCGGGGGCTTCCGTCGCTTCGGCTTCGAGGACGGGCAACGGCTTGGAGCGGGGGTTCACGTAGTCCATGGATGGCTCCCTTCTGGCGCTGGGTTTCAGGAGACCTGGATCACCGCGGCCGCCCAACCGCTGGGGTCCTTGTCACTCCTGTAGACGGTTCCGGCGTCCACCACGAGCTGACCGCCGACGACGCTGATGGCCAGGCGATCCATGTTGCGGGTGGCGCGTCCCTTGAGATACACGCCCATGGGCGTGTACTCCGAGTGGTGCTTCGTGCACTGGAATACGTCCTTGTCCGCCAGCCACCTGAGCGCCGCGTGCTGGTGCGGGCACGCCAGCGAAAAGGCGACCAGCTCTCCCTGGTGGCGCTCGACGATGATCGCGGCGGAGCGGTCCACGTGGACGCCGTCCTCCGAGGGGACCGGGTAGCGGCGGGCAGAGCCGGACCCGGTCCCCTGAATCCACCGTATGGGTTGGGCAGCCAGCGATGGCGG
>JAJDNC010000166.1 GCA_022340865.1 Gemmatimonadota bacterium | reverse complement strand
GCCGGCCCTCTACTGCATGCTCACCGCTCCGTCCCCGACGATGACCGGAACGCCGTGCTGCGCCGCCACGCGGTTGAAGGCCGCGACCTTCTGGCTCACCAGCCGGTTGTACGCCGACACGTAGCCCTGAAGGCGCGCGTCCATCTTGTTCATCTCGTCCTTCAGCTGCGGGCTCGGCGCCTCGTCGTAGGGGAAGAACACACCGTACCCCAGCCCCTGGAGGTCACCCTGGAAGTCCGCCAGGTAGTGGATGTCGTCCTCCGGCGCGTTCCGCTGCACGTGCGGATCGTAGAGCGAGTCCATGAGCGTGCCGAGGTGCGCCCCGAGAGAGTCGGCGCTCGCCGCGACGGTGCTGTCCAGCGTCATGCCTTCGCTCGTCTCGTAGAGCGACCGCATGTGCTCGAGCTGTCCACGCATGGAGTGCAGCCGGTTGACCATGGTGTTCAGGGTCGTCACCTCCTTGGACAGCGTCCGCGCCGCGGCGAGCTGCGCGCGGGCGGCCGCCATGTCGAAGGGCACCGTGGGATCCGCGCGCACGTCCACCGTCGTCCGCTTCGTCTGGCCGTCGGCGGTGAGCACCACCGTGTAGCGGCCGGGGAGCACCGCCGGCCCGGGTGTGTTGCCGCCGAAGCCACCGAACCCTCCGGACTGGCCGAAGTCGAGGCGCTGGGGCCCCTTGTAGCGCAGGTTCCAGTCGTGCCGGTTCACGCCCATCGCTCCCGGACCCCACTCGGTAGTCACCGTGTCTCCGCCGGCGTCCAGGATGTCGATGCGCACGGGACCGTGATGCGCGGCCCTCGCGGCCGCACTCGTCTTGACCTTGTGCGGCAGGTAGTAGGCGATGAGCGCACCCCCGCGCCGGCCGGGGACGTGGTACCTCGAGGGCTCCAGCGAGGTCGGCGGACCGCCCGCGTACTCCACGGCCGGGATGGGCGCGAACAGCTGCACGTGTGCGGTGTCGGTGATCTGCTCGAGGGGTGAGATGTCGTCGAGAACGAAGAGGCCGCGCCCGTGGGTGCTCACCACCAAGTCGTGGTGCCGGCTCTGGAACTTCAGGTCCCACACCGGCGCGGTGGGGAAGACGCCGTGGAGCGATGTCCAGTGCGCGCCGTCGTCCCGGGAGTAGTAGACGTCCTGGCTCGTGCCCAGGGCCAGGAGCCCCTTCTGGTTCGGGTCCTCGCGCACCACGTGGGCCGGGTAGTCGGCCGGGAGCCCCTGGTCGATCTCCGTCCAGTGCCGGCCCCAGTCCGACGTGCGGTATACGTAGGGATGGTCGTCCCCGAGCTCGTGGCGGTCGATGGCGACGTAGGCCGTGCCGGGATCGAAGGGCGAGACGCCCACCTGGTAGACCCGCCCCTCCGGCGGCACGCCCTTGAGGTTCGGGCGGGTGTTCGTCCAGGTGCGGCCGCCGTCACGCGTGACCTGGATGTTACCGTCGTCGGTGCCCACCCAGATCACGCTGTCCGGCGCCGACGGCGCCAGGGTGATGGACAGGATCGTGTTGTACGTCTCGGCGCCGCTGATGTCCTTGAAGATCGGCCCACCGCTGGTCACCTGCTGGCTCTTGTCGTTCCGCGTCAGGTCCGGGGAGATGGGGTGCCAATGCCGCCCCCCGTCGGTGGACCTGAAGACGACGTTGGCGCCGAGGTAGACGGTGTTCACGTTGGTCGGCGACACCGCGATGGGCGCGGTCCAGTTGAAGCGGTACTTGAGCTTCGACGGCGCCATCTCGTTCACGCCCTCGAGGTAGGGCTGGATGAAGTGGCTCATGCCGTCGCGGAGGTTCAGCCGGGTGATGTAGCCGTTCTGCGAGTCCACGTAGACGACGCTGGAGTCGGACTTCGAGGGCACCGCGTATTCGCCGTCGCCGCCGGTGACGTCCACCCACTGCGACTGCGGCACGCCGCCACGGCCGCGCCCCGAGGAGGGGCCGCACCACGCATCGTTGTCCTGCAGGCCCGCACACATGTGGTACGGATCCTGGTGGTCCGTGGCCACCATGTAGGTCTGCTCGATGGGCAGGTTGTCGTCGAACGTCCAGCTCCTGCCACCGTCGTGGGTGACGTAGACGCCGCCGTCGTTGCCCTGGATCATGCGCTTTGGGTTCGTGGGATCGATCCACAGGGCGTGGTGGTCCGGGTGCACGCCGCGGTCGATGGAGTGCGCCGTCTTGCCTCCGTCGTTGGACTCCATGAGCTGGAACGAGGCGAAGAAGACGTGGTTCTCGTTCGTCGGGTCCACGTTCACCTGCGAGAAGTAGAACGGGCGCACGTCCAGGGCGTGGTTGTCGCTGACCATGTGCCAGTGGTCACCGCCGTCCAGCGACTGCCAGAGCATCCCCTTCTTCGACTCGATGAGGGCGTACACGTGCTGCGGGTTGCTGGGAGCGATGCCGATGGCGATGCGTCCGAGGGGGCCCTTCGGCAGACCGTCGGTGAGCTCGTGCCACGTGTGCCCGCCGTCCTCCGAGCGGTAGATCCCGCTCCCCGGTCCTCCGTCCAGCAGCTCCCAGGGGAGCCGCTGCATCTGCCACATCGTGGCGAAGACGACACGGGGATTGCCGGGCATGAAGGCGACGTCGGCGGCGCCCGTCGTATCGTTCACGAACAGCGACTTGGTCCACGTCTTGCCGCCGTCCCACGTCTCGTAGACGCCGCGCTCGGGGTTTGGCACCCACACCTTGCCCAGCGCCGCCACCACCACGTGGTCGGGATCCGACGGGTCGACCTTCACGCTCGGGATCTGGCCCACGTCGCCGAGACCCTCGAAGTGCCAGGACGCGCCGGCGTCGGGCGAGAACCAGACGCCGTGCCCGTCGACCATGTCGTTGCGGGGGTTGCCCTCGCCGGTGCCCACCCAGACCAGGTTCGGGTTCGAGGGCGCCAGCGCCACCGCGCCGATGGACGCCGTGGGCTCGTCCTTGAACACGTCCGACCAACTGTCCCCGCCGTCGGTGGTCTTCCAGACGCCTCCGCCGGCGGCGCCGACCCAGTAGATGTTGGGCTTCCCCGGAACGCCGACGACGGAGCTGACCCGGCCACCGGCGATGGAGGGGCCGATGTCGCGGGCCTTCCAGCCGTGGAGGAGCGCCGGGTCCAGCGCGGGCGCGGCCTGCGCGGCGAGGGGGGTGACCGGCGCGATGAGCACGAGAAGAGCGGTCGCCAGGGGCGCGGCCGCCGATGTCGCACGCCGGAGTGGCCGACGCGCGGGATGAGTAGCTTGCATCGTTCCTTGTCCTTCGGGATTCCGCGATGTGCGCCGCGCGTGCCGCGCGGTGGTCCGGACCCGCCGCCACCGCACCTGCTCGAAGCCGTGGGAGGGTGGGCCGCGAACGCGTCCTGCGTACAGATACGACCCGAGGGAGCGACAGGCCGTTGCCTGTGGTGGCCTGCGCGCACCGGAGACGCACAGCGCCTCGTGTGTATCGACCCCGGGCCGACGTGTGTAGCGGAGTTTCGGTGGACGCATCCGGCGAAGCCGGAGGGTCGGGTGGCTCCTCAGCGCCCCTCGACGCCTCTTCCCGCCAGCCTCTCCGCCGTCCTCCGCGCCTCCGCCAACCGTCCGGGGATCCCCGGACGGCCCATCCAGTTCGCCGCCACGTGGAGCCCGTCGGGGAGCCTGAACCCCTCCAGCGCGCTCCAGGAGGCGTCCCAGGCGGGCATCTCCTCGCGCTCCACCGCCAGGGGGCGGGCGTCGTAGCCGGTGCAGAGGCGGAACTCGTCCATGGCCAGGTGCGCCAGCGCGTCGTCGTCGAGCTGCACCACCTCGGGGTGGCGGGCGCCGCCCAGATAGGCCGTATACACGTTGTGGCGCCCGAACATGGCGTGGTTGTACGTGACGCCCCGCAGGGCCATCTCCTTCTCGGTGAAGGCCACCTGGAAGCCCAGCCCCTCGAGGGGCGTCTCTGCGTCCAGGTGCACCACGCCCAGGGGATTGTAGCGGAGCCTGCGGAGAGAGGCGGCGGCGTCGGGCGCCACGGGGTCGAGGAGCGCGGCGGTTGCCGGCGCCGGCGCCGTGAGGACCACGGCGTCGGCCGCCACGGTGCCGTCGTCGAGCTCCACGCTCCACGATCCCGAGGCGGAGGCGGTCGACGCGCCGGACGCACCGGACGTACGCGACACGCTCACCGACCTCGTCAGCCCACGCACCGGCGTCGCCACCCGGAGGCGGTCGCCCAGCGCGCGGCCCAGGGCGTCGGTGAGGGTCTGCATCCCCTCCTTGAACGAGAGCGGCGCCGGCGGGCTGATGCGCCCACCCCTGCGCAGAAGCGGTACCAGCAGGCTCCTCCGGATGCCGAACTCCCGGAGCACGTGACCCAACGAGAGCCCCACCACCATGTCCGCCGGATCCGAGGCGTAGAGCCCTCCGTAGAGGGGCGCCACCAGCGCCTCGTAGATGTCCCGTCCCACCTTGCGCGTGAAGAAGCGGGCCACCCGCTCGTCGGGATCGGCCCCGGCGGTGAGGGGCTCCAGCAGGAGGCGGAGCTTGGCCAGGGGGCCCACGATGTCGGAGCGGAGGAAGGCACCGGGGGAGAACGGCACCCGGCGGAGCTTGCCCTTGCGGTAGACGAACAGCGGGAGGCCGGACGGCGCGACCAGGGCCTCGCCCTCCAGCTCCAGGGCTTCGACGAGCTCGCGCAGACCGGTGGTGAGGCGCGTGCGCTGCGGTCCCCACTCCAGCACGCGGCCGTCCACGCGGGCGCTCCTGATCACGCCGCCGGCACGGGGTGCGGCCTCCAGCACCACGAAGTCGGCGCCCCGGCGCTGCAGCTCCCACCCCAGGACGAGCCCGGTGATGCCTCCGCCGACCACGGCGATCATGCCTGGGCGGCTCCCTCTCCGGAGGCGTCGTCGGGCAGGTACGGGCTCGGCGGGAGATCGCGGGCGCCGTTGGTGCACCAGGTGTCCTCCAGGGGACAGCAGCGACACCGGGAGAGCACGCCGCCCCGGGCCGGGTCGTCGCTCAGCACCCCGGTCACCAGGTCCGCCAGGAAGCGGGGAAAGAGGGGATCGGCGTGGGGAACCGGCGCGCGATGCATCTCCTTGCCGAGGCCCTCGACGAAGGCGCGCAGATCGCGGTCCAGCTCCGCCAGCGTCTCCGACTGCTCGTGCATGAACGAGATGGGGACCACCACGAGGCGCCGCTCGACGCGTTCCGGGATGGCGTCCTCGTTGTCGGGCTGCGTCCACCGGATGCGACGGTTGGCGTGGTTCTGGAAGCCCACCTCATAGCGCTCCGCGCCCAGGCCGCGGGCGACGTCCCGGCAGTGCTCGTACACGTAGCGGTCGTACCTGGCGGCGTCCCCCAGATAGCGCACGGGGGTGCCGTGCACCGAGAAGTAGAGGAGCGTCTCCGGATCCCGCAGGTCGAGCCCTTCGCCGGCGACGAAGGAGCGCAGGTGCTCCACCAGCATGCTCCGATACGCCGGATGGTGGTGCCACCCGGACACGCCGATGAAGCGCGGGCTCCATGCGGCGGCGTCCAGGGCGGCGCGCACTTCGTCGAGGGCCGCCACCGTCGTGGAGTACCCGCACATGGGATAGACCGGAAGCCCCACCAGCTTGTCGACACCGTCGGCACGCGCCTCAGCCACCGCATCCGCGATGGAGGGCTCGGTGAACTGGAACGCCGAGTAGACGCGAGCGTCGTGCCCGCGGGTGCGCAGCTCGGCTTCCAGGGCTCGCGCCTGGGCCTCGGCCTGACCGTTGAGGGGCGAGCCGCCGATGGCCGCGTACGCGTCCACCAGCCCCGGTGCGCGGTCCGCCGCGAGCTGCCGGGCCCGCGCCACCGCCGCTTCGTCGGTGTGACCCTCGAGGCCGGCGTTCTGGAGGAAGATCCGCTCGAGGTAGGGGCGGGCCTTCCCGAGGACCGCCTCGTCGGGCTCTCCGAAGTTCAGGACCAGCACTCCGATGGACACGCGCACGCTCCCGGAAGGTCTACGGCAGGGGGCACGGAAGGCGGGCTCAACCCGCCTTCCGGATGGACCGCTCGTGGACGCGATCCACCAGGAACGCCACCTGGTCCGGGTCCGTCGCCCGGTGGATGCCATGTCCGAGGTTGAACACGTGCGCCGCCGCCGTCGCGCCCTCCGCCAGGACCTCGTCCACGGCGTCGGCGAGCTCGGCGCGGGGCGCGAAGAGCGCCGCGGGATCCAGGTTGCCCTGGACCACCGCGTCGTCACCGAGCTCCCGGACCGCCCGGGACAGGGGAAGCGTCCAGTCGATGCCCACCACGTCGGCACCCAGCTCGCGCACCTGGGCCATGAGCGTCGACGCGGCGTTGGCGAAGTAGACGACGGGCCGGTCCACCTCGGCGCGGATGGCCGCCACGGTCTCCTTCAGGACCGGGAGGACGAAGCGGCCGTAGGTACGCGGCCCCAGGAGCCCGGCCCACGAGTCGAAGAGCATGAGGACGTCGGCTCCGGCGCGGGCCTGCGCCACCAGGTACGCGGCCATGGACGTGCCCAGCAGCCGGAGCAGGTGCGCGGCCGTCCGCGGCTCGCGGTGCAGGAAGGCCCGGGCCTCGGTGAAGCTCTTGGAGCCGCCGCCCTCCACCAGGTAGCAGAACAGGGTGAAGGGCGCTCCCGCGAAGCCGATGAGCGCCGCGTCGCGCCGGAGCTCGGCGCGGACCAGGCGCAGCGTCTCCATCACGAAGCCCACGTGCTCGTCGGGCACCAGCGTCCGCAGGGCCCGGACGTCCGCCTCGGAGCGGACGGGCTGGTCCAGGACGGGTCCGGGGGCGAAGTCCAGGCCGACCCCCATCCCCTCCAGCGGGGTCATGATGTCGCTGAACAGGATCGCGGCGTCCAGGGGGAAGCGCTCCACCGGCTGCAGGGTGATGCGCGCGGCGATCTCCGGCGTCTTGGTGGCGGTGAGGAAATCCACGTGCTCCCGGAGCCTGCGGTACTCGGGGAGGTAGCGTCCCGCCTGCCTCATGATCCAGACGGGGGGCCGGGGTCCGCGCACGCCGCGGCACGTCCGCTCGAGGAGCGTCGCGGGCTCAGCCACGGGGGAAGTCCGCGCCCTTCATGGTCTCTTCGGCGGCCTCGAGGGTGCGCTCCACGTCCTCCGGCGTGTGCGCGTACGACCAGAACCAGGCCTCGAAGGGGCTGGGGGGAAGGTGGATGCCCCGCCCGAGGAGGCCGTGGAAGAGCGCGGTGAAGCGCTCGCGGCTCGCCGCCGCCGCCGAGGGCCAGCCCGTCACCGGCGCCTCGGAGAAGAAGAGCGAGCCCATGGCACCGGCGCGGTTCCACCGCAGCGGGATGCCCAGCCGGCGCCCCAGCTCCGAGAAGCCCGCATCGAAGGCGCGTCCCAGCGCCTCGAGGTGCTCGTAGATGCCAGGCTCCTCGTCCAGGTAGCGCAGCGTCGCCAGGCCCGCGGCCACCGCCAGGGGATTGCCGGAGAGGGTGCCGGCCTGGTAGACGGGCCCGTCGGGGGCGATGCGGTGCATGAGATCCGCGCGGCCGCCGTAGGCACCCACCGGGAGCCCGCCGCCGATGACCTTGCCCAGGGTGGTGAGGTCCGGCGTGATGCCGTAGCGCGCCTGCGCGCCGCCGGGACCCACGCGGAAGCCCGTCATCACCTCGTCGAAGACCAGGAGCGCGCCGTCCTCGCGGCAGAGTGCCTGTAGCCCGTCCAGGAAGCCGTCCACCGGGGGCACGCACCCCATGTTGCCGGCCACGGGCTCCACGAACACCGCGGCGATCTCGCCGGGATGTGCCTCGAAGAGCGCCTGGACGCCGGCCAGGTCGTTGTAGTCGGCCACCAGGGTGTCGGCGGCGGCCCCTGCGGTGACCCCGGGGCTCGAGGGCGTGCCGAGGGTCGCGGCGCCGGACCCCGCGTCCACCAGGAAGCTGTCGGCATGGCCGTGATATCCGCCCCTGAACTTCACCACGCCATCGCGGCCGGTGGCGGCGCGGGCCAGCCTGAGCGCGCTCATGGTGGCCTCGGTGCCGGAGTTCACCAGGCGCACGACCTCGAGCCCGGGGACGCGAGCCACCAGGGCTTCCGCCAGGAGCACCTCGCCTTCGGTGGGCGCGCCGTACGACGTCCCGGCGGCCAGAGCGTCGGCCAGGGCGCGCATCACGGCCGGGTGCGCGTGGCCCAGGAGCATCACCCCCCAGGAGCCCACGTAGTCCAGGTAGCGGTTGCCGTCCACGTCCTCCAGGAACGCGCCCCGCGCCGAGCGGATGAACGGCGGCGTCCCGCCCACCCCCTTGAAGGCGCGCACCGGGCTGTTCACCCCTCCGGGGATGACCTCCCGTGCCCGCTCCATGAGGCGCTCGCTCCCGGCCAGGGTGGGCTCCCGCGGCTTGTCGATGCTCATGCCGTTTCCGGCTCTTTGTTGGTCAGCTGCACGCATGCGTCCACCAGTCCTTCCACTCCGCTCTTCGGCCCCACTTCCACGTCCGGGACGCCCAGCTCCGCCAGGGCCCGGGCGGTGGTGCCGCCGATGGCGGCAACGCCCGTACCCGCGAGCCCCCCGGCGAGATCGCCCAACGCCTCCGCGAGGGAGCGGACCGCCGATGGGCTCGCGAACGTCACCACGTCCACGCCCGATGCGAGGTCCGCCCGCACCTGCGCCGGATCCGGCGGGGCGGCGCGCACGTGGTACGCGTCCACGCGGTGCACGTCCGCCCCGTGGGCGCGCAGGGACTCCTCCAGGACCGGCCTGGCCAGCGAGCTCGCCGGGAAGAGCACGCGCGTGCCGCCGAGCTCCGCGGCGGCCGCCATGGCCTCCGCCAGGGCGTTCGCGCCCTCGCCTCCGGCCACCACGTCGACCCTCCAGCCCCGCGCCTCCAGCGCGGAGGCCGTGGCCTTCCCTACGGCCGCCACCCGGGGGAGCTCCCCCGGCGGCCCGCACCGATGGGCGAGGGCGCTCACCGCCCGGGCGCTGGTGAAGGCGATCCAGCCGTACGTCGCCAGGGAGCGCGCCGCTTCCTCCAGGGGAGCCGGATCCCGGGGAGGCTCGACGACGAGGGTGGGCCAGATGAGCACCCGCGCCCCGTCTGCGACGAGGCTCCGGACCAGGGGGTCTGCGGGGTCGCCGTCGCGTGTGGTGGCGACGACGCGGCCGTCGAGACGACCCGTCAACGCGCGCTCTCCGGCGCGCCCTGCGCGCGGGAACGGGCGGGAGGGGCGCCGGCCCAGACCGCGTCGCGCAGCGAGGCCAGCCCCAGCCTCTCCAGGAGCTCCTCGGCCACGGCCACACCGGCTCCGTCGGCGTCCCGGACGCTGCCCCGGTGGCTCGCCCAGGTGGCGCCCTCCGGCGTCACCGCGGCGGCGCGCACCTCGAGAACTTCGAGCGTGTCTCCCACCTGCCCCCCGGCCTCCCTGCCGGCCCTGGCCAGCACGCCCACCGGCGCCTGGCAGCCGGCCTCCAGGCGGCGGAGACACGCTCGCTCGGCGGTGACCTCGGCCCGTGCCGCGGGGTCGTCGAGGGATCCAACCAGCTTCGCGGTGAGCTCGTCGTCTGCGCGGATCTCCAGGGCGAGGGCACCCTGCGCGCCGGCGGGGAGCATGGCGTCGCCGGGCAGCACCTCCACGATGCGGTCGCCCAGACCCACGCGGCGCAGCCCGGCGACGGCCAGAACCACGGCGTCCAGCTTGCCCTCGTCCACCGCCTTCACGCGGGTGGGCACGTTGCCCCGTTGGTCGCGCACGTCGAGGTCCGGGCGGGCGAGGGCCAGGAAGTTCTTCCGGCGCGTGCTGGACGTCCCCACCCTGGCCCCCGACGGCAGATCGGCCAGGGTGGCTCCCCGGCTGACCAGGGCGTCGCCGGGATCCTCCCTGGCGGGGATGGCGCCCAGCGTGAGGCCCTCGGGGAGCACGGTGCCCAGGTCCTTGCACGAGTGCACCGCCAGGTCGATGCGCCCGTCCAGGAGCGCTTCCTCGATCTCCTTGGTGAAGAAGGCCTGGCCCAGGTGCGGACCCAGCGGTACGTCGGTGATGCGGTCTCCCGAGGTGCGGATCTCCACCAGCTCCACGGACAGGCCCGGGTTCGCCGACTCCAGGGCGGCGGCCACGCCGCGGGACTGGGCCAGCGCCAGCAGCGAACCCCGCGTGCCCAAGCGCAGGCCCAGGCGCGGGGCCGTCACGACGCTTCCCGTTCCGAGCCGAAGTCGTGCGTGAGTCCGAAGAGCGACGTGGCGGTCTCGAGGAGCCTTCGGCCCTCGTCGTCGTCCGGGTCGGCCTCCCGCAGCACCAGGGTAGGGCAGTGCAGCATGGAGCGCGCCAGCGAGCGCGCCAGGCGCAGGAGACGCTCCCGCTCCTCGGGGCTGCGGCCCCGGGCGTAGCGCTCGGCCTCCTCCCGGGCGATCTGCAGCACGTGCTCGCGCACCGCCGTCAGCACCGCCGCGGACTGTCGGGTGCGCAGCCATTTCATGAACACGTCGGCGTCCTCGCGCACCATCGCCTCGGCACGCGGCGTCTCGGCGGCGCGCGCCTCGCGGGCGGCCTCGACCCCCTCGAAGACGGCGTCCAGGTCCATGATGTGCGCGCCCGGGAGCTCGGCGAGGTCCGGGTGGAAGTTGCGGGGGTGCGCCAGATCCAGGAACCAGCGCTGGCGCTCGGGCGCCTCGGCCAGGACGTCGCGGAGGATCTCCGCCGTCAACAGGTCGTCACGCTCGGCCACCGTGCCCACCACGATGTCGGCGTCGCGGACGAGGGCGGGCAGGTCGTCGAGGCCCGTGGCCTTGCCGCCCAACTCGGCGGCGACCTTCTCGGCCTTCGACAGCGTGCGGTTGGCCACCGTGAGGCGGGTCAGGCCCTCCTTGCGCAGAAGGCGCGCCATGAGAACGCCGGTGTCGCCGGCTCCCAGGACCACAGCCGAGAGCGCCTCCAGCGAGCCCAGCTCCTGCTGGAGGAGCGCCAGCGAGGCGCCGGCCAGGGAGACCGCGCCGCGGCCCACGGCCGTCTCGGTGCGCACGCGCTTGCCGGCGCCGAGAGCGTGCTGGAAGAGGCGGTGCAGAAGGGTCCCCGCCGTGTCGCGGGTACGCGGGTGCTCCAGGGCGTCGCGCACCTGGCCGATGATCTGTGCCTCGCCGTAGACCACCGAGTCGAGGCCGGCGGCCACACGGAAGAGATGGACCGCCGCGTCCACGTTGCGGTGCACGTAGGAGTGGGCCTCGAGGTGCGTGGAGGGGACGCCGATGCGCCGCGCCAGGAGCTGGCGCAGCACGCGGAGCGCCCGCTCCGGCCGCTGACTCACGCCGTACACCTCCACCCGGCCGCAGGTGGCGAGGGGGACCGCCTCGTCGAGGAAGCCCCGGGCGATGAGCATGCCCAGGGCGTCGTACATCTCCTCGACGTCGAGGTGCAGATGGGCCCGCTCTTCGGCGGACGCCACGGACTGGCTGCTGCCCAGAACGAATACTTCCTGTGTGATACCGCTCAACCCAGAGTCTCCAACCAACGCTCGGGGTCCAGGAGCACGCCGGTGTGCAGGGGCGTGTCGGACTTGGTGTAGCGCCGAGCCTCGGTATCGCGGAGCTCGTATACGAGCCGCGAGAAAAGGGGCAGGTCATCGGTCTCGTAGACCACCACGAACTCGTGGTCCTGGAGACCGAAGGAATAGAGCAGGAGTTGCGTGATCTCGCGGTACTGCTTCCCGATGCGGATGTGCTCGTTCATCATCCCCTGGCGCGTGTCACGGCCCAGGAGGTACCACTCGGCGGTCTTGGTGAACGGGTACATCACCAGATAGGGTGCGCGCTCGGGAGCGAACGGGTCGATCTCCTGCGCGGAGCGGGCCCTGTTGCTGTACTCCGAGGGACGTGTCATCCCCCAGAGCACGTGGACCGGCTCCAGGATGTCGCGGAACGCGTTTTCCGCGGCGGCGCGGGACGTGAAGAAGTCTCCCGCGTCGTTGGGCCGGGGCAGGCGCGCCGAGCTCCAGACCAGCACGTCGCCGCCGGATTCGATGCCGCCCACCAGGTAGAGGTGCGCCGTCTCGGCGGTGCCCGCGAGGCCGGCGAGCCAGTCGGCCGCCCGCGCGCGCCGCGTGCCGCCGTCCAGTTCCCAGAAGCGGGGGGTGTAGCGGTAGGTCGCGAAATGGCCCAGGGCCACGGCCTCCGCCTCGGCGGAGGGGTCCACCGCTGTGGAGCTCGACGCCTCTTTGGGGACCGACACCGTGCGCCCAGCGGTCACGAGGTCAGCCACCGAGCGGCGTCCAGGGCGTGGTAGGTGAGCACCAGGTCGGCGCCTGCGCGTTTGAAGGCCATGAGCGTCTCCAACACCACAGAGCGCTCGTCGATCCAACCCCGCGCGGCCGCGGCCTTTACCATGCTGTACTCGCCGCTGACGTTGTACGCGGCCAGCGGGTAGTCGGGGAAGGCCTCGCGCGTGCGGCGCACGATGTCCAGGTACGCCAGGCCTGGCTTCACCATGAGGATGTCCGCGCCCTCGTCCGCGTCCACGGCGTGCTCGCGCTCCGCCTCGCGTCCGTTCCCCGGATCCATCTGATGGCTGCGGCGGTCGCCGAACTTGGGCGCGCCGTCCGCCGCGTCCCGGAACGGCCCGTAGAAGGACGACGCGTACTTCGCCGAGTACGACATGATGGGGGTGCTCTCGTAGCCGGCGGCGTCGAGGCCGTCGCGGATGGCGGCAACCTGTCCGTCCATCATCGCCGAAGGCGCCACCATGTCCGCGCCGGCCTTCACGTGGCTCACCGAGGTGTCCGCGAGCCGCTCGAGGGTCGGATCGTTGAGCACCGTGCCCGCGTCGTCCAGCAGCCCGCAGTGGCCGTGGTCGGTATACTCGCACAGGCACACGTCGGTGATGACCACGCCCTCGAAGCCACCGCTCCGGAGGGCGCGCACGCCCTGCTGGACGATGCCCTCCTCGGCGTCGGCCTGGCTCCCCCGGGCGTCCTTCTCGGCGGGGATGCCGAAGAGGAGCACCGCGCCGACCCCGGCCCCGACGGCCTCGGAGGCGATGTCGTTCACGTGGTCCACGGGCCACCGCTTCACCCCCGGCATGGAGTGGATCTCCGTGGGCTCGGACTCCACCTCGGTGACGAAGAGCGGGAGGATGAGGTTCCTGGGCAGGACCTCGTGCTCCCGAACGAGCGCCCGCAGGGCCGGGGTCCGACGAAGACGGCGGAGTCGCGTGATCACGTGTGGTTCCATTCTCCTTGCGAGAAACCCTCCTTTGCAGCTTGTAGGAAATTTCCCGGCACGGGAAGGCCCCCACAATCGGGAGACTTCCGGCTTGTCGGTCCGTAAATGGCCCTACCTGCGCGTGGGTACCTCCACGTAAAGCCGTATTCCCCGAAAAACCGCTCCCCGGGCCGCCCTTGCCGCCGGCCGACCCCCGTGCGCATGTTCGCCGCCCATGGAAACCCCGGAGACCCCCGAGGCCCGGAAGGGCCGGCCCACCTACCGCTCGCACCTCATCCCCCGTACCCGCGACGGGTGGATCGCCACCGTGACGTTCCTGGTGATCTTCGCGCTGGCGATGCCGCCCTTCACGCACACGGTGTGGGACCGGCTGTATCCCACCATCCTCGGGATGCCGTTCTTCTACTCCGTCCTGCTCTTTCTGTACCTGGCCCTCATCGGCGTGCTCATCTGGGCCTACCGCCGCGGCGTGTGACGGAGCGCTGACGCGTGCAGCCCTGGGTCATCGCCACAAGCGTCATCTTCGTCTACCTGGTCCTCTCGCTCTGGCTCGGCCTGGTGGCGAACCGGCGGATGACCATCAACCTCGAGGACTTCCTCCTCTACGGCCGTAAAGCCGGGTTCATCCTCCTCTACCTCACCGTGGTGGCCACCTACCACTCGGCCTTCGCGTTCCTGGGCTCCGGCGGCTTCTTCTACGCGAACGGCATCGGCTTCTGGGCGGCGGGCACCTGGACCGTCCTCGTGGGCGCCATCACGTACGTCATCGGCACCCGGGTGTGGGCGCTGGGGAAGGCGTTCGGCTACATCACCCCCGCCGACATGCTGGCCGACTTCTACGAGTCGGAGGCGGTGCGGGTCTCGGTGGCCGTCGTCTCGGTGCTCTTCACCATCCTCTACATCCAGGCTCAGGCGCAGGGGCTGGGCTACATCATCACCGTCGCCTCCGGCGGGCACATCAGCTACCCCGTGGGCACGTTGATCCTCCTGGTGGTGGCCGTCTCGTACCTCATGGCCGGCGGCCTGCGGGCGGTCTACTGGACCGACGCGCTCCAGGGCGTCTGGATGTACCTGGCCGTGTGGATCGGCGCCCTGTTCCTGGCCTACAAGCTCTTCGGCGGCCCCTTGGCGCTGTGGCACGCGGTGGAGACGAAGGCACCGGCGCTCCTGAGCGTGCCCGGTCCCAAGGGCCTGTTCACGCCGGGGATGTGGATCGGCATGACCGTGACGCTCTCCTTCGGGGTCGTGTTCCAGCCCCAGATGATGATCCGCTGGTACACGGCGGTGGACGCGAAGACCATGAAGCTCCTGGGGGCGACCACGCCTATCTACCTGATGACGCTGTACATCCCCACGGCGCTCATCGGCCTCGGGGGCGCCATCGTCCTTCCGCACCTGGCCGTCCCCGACCAGATCTTCCCGGACCTCCTCACGCGGTACGCGCCGGCATGGCTCGCCGGGATCATCCTGGCGGGGGCTACCGCGGCGGCCATGTCCACGCTGGACTCCATCCTGCACGCGAACATGACCGTCCTCACCCGGGACGTGTACCAGCGCTACATACGTCCGGGGAGGAGTGACGCGCACTACGTGTGGGTGGGGCGCGCCATCGTCTTCGTCCTCCTCGGCGCGGCGTATGGGCTGTCCATGTACAGCAATCCCTTCCTCGTCACCCTGGTCACGCTCTCGGGCTCCGGCGCGCTGCAGCTCATGCCGGCGATTCTGGGCGTGTGCTTCCCGGGCAAGCGGGTGCTGAGCCGCGCCGGCGTGGTGGCGGGGCTCGCGGCGAGCATGGTGACGCTCTACGAGACGCTGGTGGTGCATCCCATGCTGCTGGGGATCCACGGTGGGATCTGGGGGCTGTTCGTCAACTTCGCCGTGGCTGTCGTGGTGTCGAAGTTCACGGAGCAACCGTCTGCGGACACGGTGCGCCGGGTCCACGGCGAGCTCGAGCGGTTCGTGTACGGAACGGAGGAGTGACGACGGCCTTGCCACCGCGGGGCTCGCCGGCCTAGGGTAGCGAACGCCGAGGGGACTGCGGGGTCCCCTCGATCCTCCTCCGTCCAAGGGAGCGGTATCTCCCATGTCCTTCACGCTCAATGTGAACGGGAAGTCCGTCACGGCGGACGTCCCCGCCGACATGCCCCTCCTCTGGGTTCTGCGCGACATCCTGAACCTGAAGGGCACCAAGTTCGGTTGTGGCATCGCCATGTGCGGCGCTTGCACCGTGCACCTCGACGGACGGGCGACGCGGAGCTGCGTCACCCCGGTGTCGGCGGTGGGCAGCCGCGAGATCACCACCATCGAAGGGCTCTCCGCGGACGGGTCGCATCCTCTCCAGCAGGTGTGGTTGGAGTTGGATGTGCCCCAGTGCGGATATTGTCAGGCCGGGCAGCTGATGACGGCCTCGGCCCTCCTGGCCCGCAATCCGCACCCGACGGACCAGGAGATCGACGCGGCGATGAGCGGCAACCTCTGCCGGTGCGCCACGTACCTGCGCATACACGAGGGCGTACGCGCGGCCGCCAGCAGGATGGCCGCCGCGTCGACGGGCGGTGGACCCGGGGAGCCCGATGGGTTGGCCGGAGCCCGGGCGGAGGAGGAGCGATGAGCCCCCGGGGCGGCATGGACCGCCGTCAGTTCCTGAAGATCGGCGCCGCGGCAGGCGGCGGCCTGCTCATCACGAGCTACCTCGGATTCTCCTTCGGGAACCGGGATGTCGAGGCGATGCCGCCGAAGCTCGATCTGGACGCGTTCATTCACATCGCGCCCGACGGGACCGTGACCATCGTCGCCCAGAACCCCGAGGTGGGGCAGGGCATCAAGACCACCCTGCCCATGCTCATCGCCGACGAGCTCGACGTGGCCTGGAACGACGTCCGCGTCCAGCAGGGAGACCTGGACACGGAGCACTACTACCGGCAGATCGCCGGCGGCAGCACGGCCACGCCCACCCAGTGGCTTCCCATGCGCCGGGTGGGCGCCGCCGGACGGGCGCTCATGAAGGCGGCGGCCGCGGCGACCTGGGGCGTGCCCGTGACCGAGCTTGAGACCGAGGCCGGCTTGGTGCACCACAGGGCCAGCGGTCGCACTCTCTCCTATGGCACGCTGGCGGCGAAGGCCGCGACCCTGCCCGCACCTGATCCGGAGTCGGTCCCCCTCAAGAAGCGCTCGGAATTCCGGATCATCGGCACACCGGTCCGCGGCGTGGACGACGAGGCCATCGTCACGGGGAAGCCCCTCTTCGGCATCGACCAGGTGCGCCCGGGCATGCTGTACGCAGTCTTCCAGAAGTGCCCGGTGTACGGCGGCAAGGTCAAGACGGCCAACCTCGATGCCGTGAAGAAGGAGCCCGGAGTGCGTCACGCCTTCGTGGTCCAGGGGGACGGCGACGTCGACACGCTCTCGGCGGGCGTGGCCGTGGTGGCGGACACATGGTGGCTGGCCCACAGCGCGCGGAACAAGCTCGAGGTGAAGTGGGACGAGGGGCCCACCGCCGCCCAGAGCAGTCGGGGCTTCGCAGCCCGTGCCGCGGAGCTCTACGGCAAGCCGCCTGTGAACGTCCTGCGCAGCGACGGCGACGTGGACGCGGCGCTCGACAGCGCCGCCCACCGGGTCGAGGCGGAGTACTCCTATCCCTTCCTCTCCCACGTACCCCTGGAGCCGCAGAACTGTACGGCGCACTACCACGACGGGAAGCTCGAGCTGTGGGCGCCCACCCAGACCCCCGAGCGGGGACGGAGCTTGGCGGCCAGGACCCTGGGCATGAAGGAGGAGGACATCACGCTGCACCTGACGCGCATCGGTGGCGGGTTCGGGCGACGCCTCAGCAACGACTACCTCGTCGAGGCGTCCTGGATCGCCAGGGAGATCGGCGTCCCGGTGAAGCTCCTGTGGAGCCGCGAAGACGACATGCACCACGACTTCTACCGGCCGGCGGGCTTCCACCGTCTGGAGGGAGGCGTGGATGCGGAGGGGAAGCTGGTGGCGTGGCGCAACCACTTCGTCTCCTTCGGGGAGGGGAGGCGCTTCGCGCCCAGCGCTGGCGTCGCCTCCGACGAGTTTCCGGCGGGCTACGTCCGCGACTTCACCCTGGGTACCACGCTCCTGCCCCTGGGCGTGCCCACCGGCGCCATGCGGGCGCCGGGCAGCAACGCCCTCGCCTTCGTGTACCAGTCGTTCATCGACGAGCTGGCCCACGCGGCGGGACGGGATCCGCTTCACTTCAGGCTGGATCTGCTCGCCGCCCGGAGCGGCGAGACACGCCTCGACGCCGATCGGATGACCGGGGTCCTCCGGGCCGTCGCCGCCCGGTCCGATTGGGGGCGTGGCTCGCTCCCTTCGGGAACCGGGAAGGGGATCGCCTGCCACTTCAGCCACCGCGGCTACTTCGCCGAGGTTGTCCAGGCGCGCGTGAGCAAGGCCGGCAAGGTGGCGGTGGAGAAGGTATGGATGGTCGGTGACATCGGCCGCCAGATCGTCAACCCGCTGAACGCCGAAAACAACGCGCAGGGCGGTGCCATCGACGGCATCTCCCAGGCGCTCGGCCTGGAGATCACCATCGTCGACGGGCACGCGCTCCAGTCCAACTTCGATGCGTACCCGCTGCTGCGGCATCGGGATCGACCGGAGGTGGACGTCCACTTCCTCGTCACCGACAACCCGCCCACCGGACTGGGAGAGCCCACGCTCCCTCCGGTGATCCCGGCGCTGTGCAACGCCATCTTCGCGGTGACGGGGAAGCGCGTCCGGTCCTTGCCCATCTCGAAGCTCGATCTGAGCTGGAGCTGACGGAGGGATCCGCCTGGAACGGAGGTTGTGGCCGGAGGTACGTTGAAGCCGTGAGACGATCTCGCGTCGTGCTTTCGGTCCTCTTGGCGCTCCTTGCCGGCTGTGCCGGCCCGCCCGAGCCCATCCCCGTGGACCCCGTGGCGTACACCGCCTCGGTGGAGGCGTGGTACGCCCGGCGGCTGGCGCAGCTGCGAGCGCCGGACTCGTGGCTCTCCCTCATCGGCCTGGACTGGCTCGAGCAGGGCGCGACCACCATCGGTGCCGCGCCGGACAACGGCATCGTGCTTCCCACGGGGAAGGCCCCCGACCACGTGGGGAGGATCGTCGTGTCCCACGACTCCGTGCGCTTCGTGGCCGACTCCGGCGTGACCGTCACCCGGGGCGTCGACTCGACTCTTGCGCTCCCCGCCGGCAGCCCCGCCATCCCACCGGACGTGTCCAAGGACCCCGTGGTCACCCAGGCCGATCTCAGCAGGAACCTGGGACCCGGCAAGTCGGTGGTGGTGCGCCTGGGCTCCCTCAACTGGATGGCCATCCGGCGTGGGGACCGCGTGGCCCTGCGGGTGCGCGACGACTCCAGCCAGGAGTACCAGGTCTTTCCGGGCATCGAGCGGTACCCAGTGTCCACCGACTGGCGGGTCACCGCGCGCTGGGTCCCGCATCGGAAGAAGGTGGCGGTGGCCAACGAGGTGGGGATGGTGACGGAGGAGGAGTCGCCCGCGCGGTTGGAGTTCTGGATCGGCGGCTTGAAGCACACCCTCGACGTCGTGGGTCCTCCCGAGGCAGGGCGCTACATGCTGGTCTTCGGCGACGCCACCAACGGCAAGGAGACGTACGGGGGCGGCCGCTTCCTGTGGATCGACGCCCCCGATGTGCGAGGCCGCGTGGTCCTGGACTTCAACCTGGCCTACAATCCGCCCTGTGCCTGGACGCCGTACGCCACGTGCCCCCTGCCGACCAGGGGCGACCGGCTCGACATCGCCGTCGAGGCGGGAGAGAAGGCGCCCAGGCACTGATGGCGCCCGGTGGCGGAGTGAGATCCTCGAACGGTTGACGCCTTCCGGACAGGGCGCAACGATCGGGATCGAAAGGGAGGCGGATGAGATGCTGGCGGATCTGTGGCGGGACGTACGGCTGGCGCTCCGGGGGCTGCGGAGCGCCCCGGTGTTCACCCTGGTGGCGGTCCTGACCCTCGCCGTGGGGATCGGTGCGAACACCGCGGTCTTCAGCGTCCTCCACGCCCTGGTGTTGGCGCCGCTTCCGTATCCGCACCTCGACCGGCTGGTCGCCATCCGCAAGGAGCTGGTGAAGCGCGGCATCCCGTTCTACCTCGCGAATCCGGCCGACCTCATCGACTACCGCGGCGCGAAGGGCTTCCAGGAGGTCGAGGCGGTGCCGGGAGGGACCCTCGACCTCACCAACGGTGCCGAGCCCGAGCGCATCTCCTACGGGCTGGCCACGCCCGGCCTCTTCGCCATGCTGGGCGCGACGCCGGTGCTGGGTCGGGCGTTCACGAAGGCGGAGGGCGTGCCTCCCGCTCCGAGCCAACGGGCGAGCTATTCCGCTCCCGTCGTCCTGAGCTACGAGTTCTGGACCCGCCGGTTCGGCGCCGACCCGAACATCATCGGCCGGACGCTCCACTTCGAGTACAGCGCCCGCGGGCCGACGGTCGTGGGCGTGCTGCCCAAGGGGTTTCGGGTCGTTACGTCCGGCCAGAGCGAGCTCGCGACGGACCATCCCGACGTGTGGTTCGTCTGGCTCATCGATCCCACGAGCCCGCGTCGCACCGGCTACGACCTGTACACCCTCGGGAAGCTGAAGCCGGGCGTCACGATCGCGCAGGCCAACAAGCAGATCGGGGCCATCAGCACTGGCAGCAGGAGCACTTCGCCGAGTACGCGGCCCGGGGCACGCGGGCGTACGTGGTTCCGCTCCAGGAGGACGCCGGCGCCCGGATGCGCCCCATGCTCTTCGCGCTCCTGGGAGCGGTTGCCTTCGTCCTCCTCATCGCGTGCGTGAACGTGGCCAACCTCCTCCTCGTGCGCGCGGCGGGCCGCACCCGGGAGGTGTCCATCCGGGCGGCGCTTGGTGGGGGGCGGGCGCGCATCGTGCGCCAGCTCCTGGCCGAAGCGGGGGTCCTCGCCGTGGCGGGAGGCGCCGCCGGGCTGGCGTTGGGGTGGGCGGCGCTGCCGGTTCTGAAGCGCATGGTACCCCCCGGGGTGCCGCGCGTGGGCTCCTTCGCCCTCGATCCCACGGTGCTGGGGTTCTCCCTCCTGGCGACGGTGCTGGCGGCCACGGTGTTCGGCCTCTATCCCGCCGTGCGCGCCTCCCGGGCCGATCTCATGGGCGTGCTGCGTGGCCGCGCCACAGGCGCGCGGCACGGGGCCCGCTCGCGGCTCGTCGTCGTGGAGGTGGCGCTCTCCTTCGTGCTGGTGGTGGGTGCGGGCCTCATGGTGCGGAGCTTCGTGGCCATCCGTCATGTGGACCCGGGGTTCCGGCCCGAGGGCGTGCTCACGTTCAGCGCCCTGATTCCGCCGGGGACGGTGAGGACCGCGGCGGAGAGCGCGCGGATGAAGGAGCGCGTTCAGGAGCGCCTGGAGGCGCTCCCCGGGGTCGTCTCCGCCAGCGCCGGCATGGCGGCGCCCCTGGACGGGAACATCGTCCAGGGGCCGTATGGGAACGAGACGACCGCCGGGAACGAGAACGACTTCCAGCAGGCCTGGTACCGCTCGGCCCTGCCGGGCTACTTCAAGACCGTGGGGACGCCTCTGCTCGAGGGGCGGACATTCATCTGGGCCGAGGAGAACGACAGCACGAACCACATCGTGGTCGACCAGCGGGTCGCGCGGGAGAACTGGCCGGGCCAGTCGGCGGTGGGGAAGCGGCTCTACATCAAGGTCCAGAGCCGGCGGGCGTGGTACGAGGTCATCGGCGTCGTCCACGACCAGCGACAGGCTTCGTTGGCCAGGGAGACCATGGGGACGATCTGGTTCCCCGACCGCACCCTGGGCGCGTTATTCCAGGACATATGGGAGGTGCGCGTCCGGGGCGATCCCGCCGCCTTCGGCGCTCCCGTACGCGCCGCTCTGCGCCAGGTTGACGACCACGTCATCGTGAGTGACGTGCGTCCCCTCACCGACCTCGTGACACAGGCCGAGGCGCCCACGGCCCTGGTGCTGAAGATCGCGTCTATGTTCGGGGCCGTGGCGCTTCTCCTGGCCGTGGTGGGCCTCTACGGGGTGATCGCCTACATCGTGCGCGAGCGCACCGGGGAGTTCGGCCTGCGCATGGCCCTGGGCTCGAGCCGCGACGGCATCTTCCGCATCGTGCTGCGCCAGGGGATCACCCTGGCGGCGGTGGGGATCGCCATCGGGGTCGTGGGCGCGCTCCTGCTCACGCATCTGATGACCCGTGTGCTGGTGGGCGTGGCCCCCGACGACCCGCTGACGATGGTGGCCGTGGCCGGAGTATTCGCCGTAGTGGCAGTAGTGGCCTGCCTGGTTCCAGCGCTCCGCGCCGTGCACGTGGATCCCATGGTCGCCCTGCGCAGCGAATAGTCTGCGGACACCCGGCGGGGCTGCGGTCCTCCGGCTGCCTGCGCCTGCGAGCCGTCCCCTGGCCCGCGGCGGTCCGGCCCTCGAAGTTGTCCCACGCTCCGCAGCCGCGGAGCCACGGGCACATCGAGGAGGCAGGGCACGATGGAACGCACGAGGACGAGGGCCGGCGCGCGCCGCCGCTTGCTGGCGATCGTCGGCACGCTGATTGCGCTGGGACTTCTCACCGCCGCCCCGGGGGCGCACGCGCAGGAGTCCCGTCCCTCCTTCGCCCAACCCGACCCCAGCCCCGACGGCTCGGAGATCGCGTTCGTGTCCGCGGGGGACATCTGGACCGTGCCCGCCACCGGGGGCGACGCGCATCTGCTGGTGAGCAACGCCGCCGACGAGACCACCCCGCTCTATTCGCCCGACGGCACGCGGCTGGCGTTCCTCTCCAATCGCCAGGGCGACTACGACATCTACGTGCTCACCCTGGGAACCGGAGAGGTGCGTCGCGTCACGTACGGGGACGGCAACGAGGAGCTCGACGCCTGGTCCCCCGACGGTCGCTGGATCTACTTCGCCGACGGGCGCGAAGACCCGGGAGGACAGCCGGCCATCTGGCGGATATCCTCGGCAGGCGGCACGCCCATGCCGGTGCTCGCCGACAAATTCGCCCCGGAGTTCGACGCGGCGGTCTCGCCCGACGGTAAGACGGTGGCCATCGCGGCCATGGGCGAGATGGCGGACGGACAGTGGTGGCGGAAGGGACACGCCCACATCGACGAGGCGGAGATCTGGCTGGCCACCCAGGGTGAGCCGCCCGAGTACCACAGGCTGTCCGCCACGGGCTCCAAGAACATCTGGCCCATGTGGTCCGCCGACGGCAAGGACGTCCTCTACATGTCCGACCGCTCGGGGGCCGAGAACCTGTGGAGCCAGCCCGCCGCCGGGGGTGATGCCCACGCGCTCACCGACTTCAAGGACGGCCGCTTCCTCTTCCCGCGCATCTCCACCGACGGCCGCACGGTGGCCTTCGAGCGCGACTTCTCCGTGTGGACCCTGAGGCTCCCCGACGGACGGCCCACGAAGCTGGCCATCACGCTCCGCGGGGCGCCGGAGACGCCCGCGGTCGAGCACCTGGACATGTCCAACGGGTTCCGGGACCTGGCGCTCTCCCCGGACGGGAAGAAGGTGGCCTTCACCGCCCACGGCGAGGTGTTCGCCACGGCGGCGAAGGACGGCGGCCCCGCCGTGCGCGTGACCCACACCGTGGCTCCGGAGACCGACCTGGCGTGGGCGCCGGACTCCCGGCGGCTGGCGTACGTGTCCCTCAGGAGCGGCACGCCGAAGCTCTGGATGTACGACTTCGTCTCCCACGAGGAGACCGAGCTCACCACCGGGCCGGGGCAGGACGTGACCCCCCGCTTCAGCCCCGACGGCAAGAAGCTGGCGTACGTGCATGCCGGCACCGAGGTGCACGTGAAGGACCTCGCGTCGGGGAAGGACCAGCGCCTCGCCACCGGCCTCCTCTGGACGTGGCCGTTCCTGAGGTCCGCTCCGCTGGTCTGGTCGCCCGACGGCAAGTGGCTGGCGTACTTCAACGACGACAAGCGCGGCTTCGGCAACGTGTGGGTCGTGCCCGCCGCCGGGGGCGAGGCAAGGCCGGTGAGCGGCCTGGCCGACGCCAGCGGGAGCACCATCGCGTGGAGCTCCGACGGCAAGACCATCTACTTCGACACCCAGCAGCGCACCGAGCCTGGGAGGGTGGCGCGGGTGGACCTGGTGCCCGTAACCCCGGTGTTCCGCGAGGACCGGTTCCAGGACCTGTTCAACGAGAGGAAAGCGCCGAGCCGCCCCGACACGGCGCAGGCCGGGCGAGGCGGCCGGGCCCGGAGCGGGGGTGCCGCGGCCGGCGGCGGGAGTGCGCGCGGGGGTGCCGAAGCGAAGGACACCGCGAACGCTCCCGAGACGAAGATCGTCTTCGACGAGATCCGCAGGAGGCTATCCCTGCTGCCGGTGGGTGTGAACGTGCGCGGCATCGTGCTCTCACCCGACGGCAAGACGCTCGTGCTCAGCGCGTCCGCAGCGGGACAGCAGAACCTGTACGCGTTCACCGTGGACCCGGCGCACACCGGGCCCGTCGTGACCCGGCAGATCACATCCACGCCGGGGAACAAGAGCACACCCCAGTTCACCCCCGACGGCAAGGAGCTCTTCTTCCTCGACCGCGGTCGGATCCAGGCGGTGCAGGTGACGGGCGGTCGCGCCCGCACCGTGGCCACCACCGCGCGGATGGACGTGAGCTTCGACTCCGAGAAGGTGGAGATCTTCGACGAGGGCTGGTCGCTCCTACGTGACAACTACTACGACGACCACTTCCACGGGGCCGACTGGAACGCGGTGAAGAGGATGTTCGCCCCGCAGATCGAGGGTGCCCGGACGCGGCCGGGGCTCTCCCGGCTCATGAACGAGATGGTCGGCGAGCTCAACGGCTCCCACCTCGGATACCGTCTTCGCCGCAAAGAGGGCCCCACGTCGGGGAACCTGGGCCTGCACTTCGACCGCACGACCTACGAGGCCCAGGGAAAGCTGAGAGTCACCGAGGTGGTTCCGCTGGGTCCCGCCGCTGTGGCCGGCGGCATCTCGGTGGGTGACTATGTCCTGGCGGTGGACGGCACCGCCATCGACGCCAGGGCCAATCTGGACGAGATCCTCCAGGGGAAGACCGGCGACAAGGTGACCCTCCGGGTGAGCGGGGACGCCAGCGGCTCGAACGCGCGCAACGTGAGCGTGAAGCCCATATCCCTGGGCGCCCAGCGCCAGCTCGAGCTCCGCGACTGGGTGGAGGGGAACCGCGCGTACGTGGACAGCATCAGCGGTGGCAAGATCGGCTACGTGTACATGCGTGACATGAGCCAGGGAGCCTTGGACCAGCTCATGGTGGACCTGGACGCGGCGAACCACGAGAAGCAGGGCGTGGTCATCGACATCCGCGGCAACAACGGCGGCTTCGTGAACTCCTACGCCCTCGACATGTTCTCCAGGAAGGGGTACATCACGATGCAGCTTCGTGGGCACCCGGAGATGCCTGCCCGGAGCGTCCTGGGGCAGCGCTCGCTGGAGGAGAAGACCGCGCTGGTGGTGGACCGCAACACGCTCTCCGACGGCGAGGACTTCACCGAGGGATACCGCACGCTGGGCCTCGGCAAGGTCGTGGGCGAGCCTACGGCCGGGTGGATCGTCTACACGTGGAACATGCAGCTCGTGGACGGCTCGACCTTCCGCCTCCCGCGCTCCAAGATCCGCGCCCACGACGGCCAGGTCATGGAGCTGCACCCGAGACCGGTGGACGTCGAGGTGATCCGACCCATGGGGGAGAGCTACGCCGGGACGGACAGCCAGCTGGCCGCGGCGGTGAAGGTGCTCATGGGAGGATGAGGGCGTGCGTCGTGGAGGCGGGCGAGCCCCGTGCCGCCCGCCGTCCGCGGCCTAGAGGCTGATCACGTCTCCGACCCGGAGGACGCCGGGGCCGTCGAACGCCACGTTCATGCCGAACGCCGCTCCTCCGTCCTCCATCCGCCGATAGGCGGAGAGGGTCCTCAGAGGCTCGGGGCCGGCCACCGTCCCCGTGGCCTGGTCCACCGTCGTGGTGGCGCACCGGGGGCACGGGCGCACGCCGCGGACGGAGACGCTCCCCATCCGTACCAGGCCCCAGGCGTCCTCGCCGTAGGGAGCGATGCCCTCCACCACGATGTTGGGCCGGAAGCGGTCCATGGGAAGCGGCGGGGAGCCCCCCCTGCGGAGCCTGGCGTTCAGGTCCTCCAGGGACGCGGTGGAGATCACCAGGGCCGGTCGAGCGTCCGCGAAGCCTGCGCGCACGCGTCCCTCCGCCGACACGTGCTCACCGTCCGGCGGTGGGGCCGCGCGCAGCACCCGGCAGGGGGTGCCCAACGCCTCCGCCATCCATGCCGCCGCGGCGTCGCCGCAGTCGAGGCCGTAACGATCTTCGAACCAGACGCGCACCGTCACGAGGCCGGCGTCGGAGACACCGTCCTCCAGCGGCAGCTCCAGGGGCGGCATGGGGCTCGACCGGCCGCGAAGGCCCACCCGGAGCGTTCCGCCGGAGAGCTCCGGGTCCAGGAGCGCCATGGCCGGGTGCGTGCGCTGGCTCATGAAACGGCCGCCGGCGTCCACCACCATCCAGCGGCGGTCGAGGCCGAGGCCCACCCGGTCCACCTCGACCGACTCCACCGGGATGCCGGCCGCCGACTTCAGGGGATAGACGTGGAGCGCCCGGATCCGGGGGAGCCCTGCGAGGGCCTCCGGCGGCCCGGGGTCGGGACGGCTCACACCGCGCGCAGTGACGTCAGCTGTCGGCGCCGGGCTCCTCCACCCGACGGCCGGATCCTCCGCCGCGCCGCCGCCGCTCCAGAAGCAGGCCGAACGCGAGGAGAAGCGCGGTCTTCACCACGATCCCGGGGACGAACGGCATCACCGCCAGGGCCGTGGTCGCCGAGAAGCCCTGGCCGGTGATGAGCGCCAGCTGGAGCGCGCCGCCGCCGAAGAGGATGGCCTGCGCGGCCAGGATCCCTCCCAGCATGACCGCCCACCCCAGGCGCCCGCGGGCGTACCGGCCCGCCACACCCGCCACCCACGCCGAGGCGGGGAAGGCCAGCAGGTATCCACCGGTGGGTCCCATGAGCCAGAGGAGACCCGCGTGGCCGTCGGAGAAGACGGGCGCCCCGAGAGCGCCCAGGACCACGTAGGAGACGACGGCCGCGGCACCCTGCACGGGGCCCAACAGGATCCCCACCGCCAGGACCACCAGGTCCTGGAGCGACACCGGCACCGGTGTTACGGGGATGGGCACGGCCAGCTGGGCCGCCACGCTCAGCGCGACGACGGCCAGCACCACCTTCAACGCGATGCGCGCACGGCCTTCCCCGCGCTGCGCGGCCGCGGCGGTCCAGCCATCGTCTGCCTTCAGTCCATACGGCGTCGCCACTGCACTCCTCCTCGTCAGCTCCTGGGGTCCCCGTCGAGCCCGACGAACCGTCCGTCGAACCCGACAAACCAAGGGGCGCGCACGCGCCGGGGCAAGCCCCCCGGGTTCTCCGGGCTCGGTACGGGAGTCCGGAGGCATCGACGCGGCACCGGCCGGCGTCTATTACTACGGTGTCCCACGGGTGTCCCATGAGGACGCTCCGCGGGCACGTCCCACCCACCGGGGGATCAGGGAATGACAAGGGTACCCGTCACCCCGAGCGTGCTCGTCGTGACCCTCACGGCTCTGGGGGGGTGCGGCCGTCCCGCCGGCTCCGCCCCGGGCCGTGCGGGGGCGGAGAGGGCGGGCGCGGCGCATGCGGACTCGACGGCCTCCGCGGCCGCCGCGGCGGCTGTGCCGTTCTCGGGGACGCTCACGGGGCTCTACGTGGACGTCGCCGGAGGCCCGCTGTTCACGGACTGCGGCACCTCCCGAGGGTGGCCCGTAGCGGCCGGCGGCCCGGCGCGCGCCCTGGAGGAAGCGTACCTGACCTTGCACGCCACTCCCGGTGACGCCGTGCGCGTCACCGTCCGGGCCCACTCGATCCCGCATGCGGGTGTCGGCGGCGCCGGGGAGGAGCTCGTCATCGACAAGGTGCTCGCGATCTCCGGGGAGTCCGCGTGCCCCGGCCAACACCCGGATGCGCCCCTCGCCGGCACCCTCTGGCGAGCCCTCTCCCTGAAGGATCGGCCAGTGAACCCGGCGACGGGCGCGGTTACGCTGCGCCTTGATGCCGAGGCCAAGACGCTGCAGGCGTCCACGGCGTGCCGTTCTCTCAATGGAACCTTCCGCTGGGTGGGGACACAGCTCACGTTCGATGTCCTCGACGCCGTGGAGCGGCGCTGTCCGGCCACCGCGTCCGCGGACGCCATGGCTCTGGACGCGACCATACTGGACGTGCTGCGGACCACGGGGAGCTACCGCATCCGCGGAGACACCCTGGATCTCATGGGGGCGAACGGCGTTCTGGCGCGCTTCGTCGTCGCCGGGTGAGGCGGCGACCTCTCCGGTAGTGGGCGGCTACCTTGGCCCGGTTGCCGCATCGAGCCATGGAGCACCAGCGGCGGCGGCCGTTGCGCGAGGTGTCGAGGAACCAGAGGGAGCACCCCGGGGCGTCGCATCGGCGGACACGCGCCGGGTCGGCGTCGGTGAGCAGGCGGGCCGCCGCCTCGGCCACCGGCGCGAGCAGGCCCGCCGAGCGGGCCGACACCGAGGTGCTCACCAGCCGATACCCCGTCGGGTCCGACTCCAGCCTGAGCCCGGCCGTACGCTCCGCCAGGATCCGGTTGACCTCCATGAGGGGGAGGGGGGGAGCCGGCGTTCCTGAGACGAGGGCCTGGACCATCTCGGCCACCGCCGTCCGCAGGCGGGTGGCGTGGGCCAGGAGGACTCTCGCCTCCGGAGGTGAGGCCATCAGGAGCGCCAGATCGGGCGTGGCCGCCAGGCCGGCGCCCTCCAGCCAGGCCAGGAGACCCGTCGGGGCGCTCAGGAGGTCGTCCCGCTCCCCGTCGGGAGACGCCTCGGTGTTGAGGAAGTCCAGGGCGAGATGGCCGCCGTCGAAGACGAGATCGGGGCTTTTCATAACCGACAAAATACAGAAACGACGGTTCGGCGCCAGGAATACCGTCGTTATCTATTATAGACGGTTAGAAAGATACCGCTGATAGGGCTCACGGGGTCCAGCCGAACCGGTCGAGGTCCACACGGCCCCGCTCGTCGAACACGACGCCCTCGGCCTCGAGGAGCGCCCGCTGGATGCGCTCGAAGGAACCCGGGCTCCCCCGCTTGCTGATCTCGCCCCGGGCGTTGATCACGCGGTGCCAGGGGATGTCCTCGTCCTCGGGGCATGCGGCCATGGCGTACCCCACCTGGCGGGCGCGCCCGGGGAGCCCGGCCTCGTACGCAACCTGTCCGTAGGTGACGACACGACCCCGGGGCACGCGTCGCACGATCTGGTAGTATCGGGAGTACACGCTCATGGAGCCGGAACCCTGGGGGCCCGGCGCCCGCGGCGCAAACCGCGGGGCGAGAGCCCTTCGGCGAGCGGAGCGCCGGCCCCCCGCCACGGCCGGTGGCGCGTACCGCCGACCCCCGTAAGTTGGAACCGCTTTCCTCTGCCCATTCTCGTCGGAGCGGTCATGCCCTTCATCGGCCCCTACCACCCTCAAATCGTGCACTTCGTCATCGTGCCCCTCATCCTGGGTCTTCCCCTCTATGTGCTGGGGCTGGTGCTCAAGCGACCGCGGTACTTCTGGCCCATGGCGTCCATCCTGCTGGTGGTGGGAACGGTGTCGGCCTGGCTCGCCGTCAAGTCCGGCGCGCAAGCCCACGAGCTCGCGGAGAGCATCCCGGGCGTGGCCCAGGCGGTGCGCACCCACGAGGATCTGGGCCACGACACCCGCAACATCTTCACGGGCATCCTCATCGTGGAGCTGCTCGCCATCGCCGCGGCCTGGCGTACGGGGCAGCTCGGGGGCGGGGAGGGGCGGGAGAAGTCGAGCTCGGCGCTCCGGCATGCGCCCACCGTGCTCCGCGTGGTGGTGGCGGCGAGCTGGGTCTGGGGCGCGTGGGTGGTCTACGAGACGGGCGAGCACGGCGGAGACCTGGTCTACTCGTACGCCGGGGGCGTGGGCGTACGGACGGGCAAGCCCCAGGACGTCGGGCACCTGCTCATGGCCGGTCTCTACAACGAGTCTCGTCTGGAGCGCAGGGACGGTGACAACGCGGGCGCCGCCAGGCTCGTCGACATGATGGTGGCTCAGTTCCCGGACGACCCCGATGTGAAGATGCTCAAGGTCGAGTCGCTGATCGTGGACCTGAAGGACGGACGGGGCGCCCTCGACCTCCTGGCGACCCTGTCGAGCTCGAGGAACCCGCGGACGCAGATCCGGAAGGCCCTCTACGCGTCCGACGCTTATGCGCTGCTGTCCATGCCGGACTCGGCCCGAGCCGCCCTGAAGTCGCTGCCGGAGCGGTTCCAGCAGAGCCGCATGGTGAAGGACCGACTGGAGAAGCTCGGGGGCTGAGGGGGGATCGGGGCGGCGGGGAGGATTCGGCCCTCCCCGTCCGCTCCCTCAGGTTCTCCCGGTGCCGGGTGGGGTGGAGATCCGACCGGTGGTGTACTGGAGGAGCACCTCCCGCAGGATCCCGGTGAGGTAGTCGTCCTTCTCCTCCGGGTGGGTCAGCCGGTCGAACGTGGCGTGGTCCATCCACACCCCCAGGCAGGTGGGGCACTGGTGTGCCGTGCCCTGTGCGAGTCGGATCCCTTCCAACAGTGCGCCGCACCGCGGGCAGTGGCCCTGATGGAGCTCCGCGAGGCGCCGACGCTCGTCCTCGCCCCGCGAGGACTCCCGATGCCGGGCCTCCTCCATGCGCTGGCTGAACTCCTCGCGATGGAAGTACTCCTCCTCGTTCTTGCTCGGCTTCGACCAAGGCCGATGGGGGAGCCTGTGCGTGAACTCGCTCATGAAACCCCTCCGTCGAGGCACGTTCACCCGGCAATACCCTGGGCCGCGGGGCTGGGTCCTCGGATGTAGACGTGCGGTGGATCACCCTTGACCCCTCCCGCTCCGGGGCTACCGTTCCTCGCTATGACATCGCTCATGGACGAGCTGCACTGGCGTGGCATGCTCTACGCCGCCACGGACGGGGCCGCCGAGCACTTCGCGGAGGCTCCGCGCACCGCGTACATCGGCTTCGACCCCTCGGCGGCGAGCCTGCACGTGGGCAACCTGCTCACCATCATGTGCCTCGTCCACCTCCAGCGTGCAGGTCACACGCCCATCGCTCTGGTGGGTGGAGGCACGGGCCTCATCGGCGATCCTTCGGGGAAGACCGCGGAGCGGCAGCTCCTCTCCAAGGAGTCGGCCGCAGCGAACGCGGAGGGCATCCGCCACCAGCTCGAGCACTTCCTGGACTTCGACGTCAAGTCCAATCCGGCGAAGATGCGCAACAACCTCGATTGGCTCGGCGGCCTGGCCCTCGTCGACTTCCTCCGGGACATCGGCAAGCACTTCTCCGTCAACCAGCTGCTGGCCAAGGAGTCGGTGAAGCGGCGCCTGGAGAACGAGGAGACCGGGATCTCCTTCACCGAGTTCAGCTACGCGCTGCTCCAGTCGTACGACTTCCTGCAGCTGTACCGGCAGGAGGGATGCACGGCCCAGCTCGGCGGCAGCGACCAGTGGGGCAACATCACGGCCGGCGCGGACCTGGTCCGGCGCGTGGCGGGTGCACGCGTCTTCGGGGCGGTGGTTCCCCTGATCACCAACGCCGGGGGCACCAAGTTCGGCAAGAGCGAGTCCGGCGCCGTGTGGCTGGACCCCGCACTGACGTCCCCGTACCGCTTCTACCAGTTCTGGATCAACGTCGACGACGCCGACGTGGGCCGCTACCTCAGGTTCTTCACGCTCCGCTCACGCGAGGAGATCGAGGACCTGGAGGCGAAGGCGGGCGCGGAGCCCCAGGCCCGGGCCGCCCAGCACGCCCTCGCCGAGGAGGTGACCCGCCGGGTGCACGGTGAGAGCGGGCTCTCCGCTGCAAGAAAGGCCTCGGAGGTGCTGTTCGGAGGCGACATCGAAGGTCTGGGCGCCGACGACGTGGCGGACATCTTCGCCGACGTGCCGTCTTCCTTGCTGGCCCGGGACGCCCTGGGTGGAAGCGGCAGGGCGCTGGTGGACCTCCTCGTCGAGTGCGGTGTCGCCACATCCAAGGGCGACGCGCGCCGCGCCATCGGCGGGGGCGGCATCTACGTGAACAACCGGCGCGTGGCCGACGTCGACCATCGCGTGGGCACCGCGGACGCCATCGACGGGCGCTTCCTGCTGCTCAGGAAGGGCAAGAAGAGCTACCACCTGGTGATGGTGAGCTGAGGGCGACCCTTCCGCCCCCCAGGCTCAGAACACCGTCTGCCAGCCCATCACGAGCCCCCAATCGGAGCCGAGATGCGGACCCTGGTAGAACTGTGACGCCGTGCGCGTGAACTCGATGGACAGCCGGTTCCCACCGAGGTGTATGCCCTCGGGCATGTAGATGTTCAGGCCCACCGGGATCTCGAAGATGTGGCCCTTGGCGTTGTAGCCGTTGTATCCGGGATCCTGGCCGATGTACGCCGCGACGCTGGGGTCGGCGCCCTTGATGGCGTCCCAGCGCTCGTAGTGCACGCGCCCCGAGACGCTGAAGTAGTCGTTGAGCTTGTACGCGGCCCAGACGTTGAAGTCGTAGACGTTGCCCGGTGCGAAGTCGTTGTTGTTGGTGCCGATGTAGAACGTTCCCCGAGCCTGCACGCCCAACGAGCCGAAGGCGTTCTGGACGAGCATCGTCATCCCGGGGAGGACGGCGTAGGTGCCGGCGCCCGTCCTCATCTCGTAGGGGACGGGTCCCTTCACCGTACCGGAGAGAGCCGTCTCCGCCGTCGGATGATACGCGCCGGTGGGGAGTTGGGCTCCCAGCTGGATGTGGGCGCGGACCACACCCTGGTTGAACACGCTGTAGAGGGCCGAGACCTGCAGGTCGCCCAGCTCCTTGACCTGTGTCTCGTGGTAGTAGAGGCTGCCGTTGTAGTTGAACCACTCCTCGCGCTTGAGCTGGGAGTAGGTCATGTGGCCGACCAGGGTCAGCGTCGACGCGGGCGCGAAGGCCAGCGTGACCTCGTGGGTCTGGTTCGACATGGAGCGGGGAACCACCGGATACGCCTGGAGGCTCTGGTCCAGCGTGAGGGAGTCGTTGTCCACCCAGAGGCCCTTCGAGTCCGTCTGGATGAAGTGATAGCCGATGAGGACCTGGCCCTTGGCGAGGAGCCGCGCGTCCATGACCCCCACCGGGGCCTGGCCGTCGGGCCGCTTCGACGTCCACTCCACGGGTACCTCCTGGGCTACCAGCGGCGTGGCGGTGGCCAGGAGCACGGCTACGAGAAGGCTCTTGCGAACCATGGAACTCTCCTCCGACACGGTACGTGGGCGGGACCCCGGGATCCTGATGGTCCGACTCTCAAGATGCCGCACTCCCGCAGGCTAAAACAAGTGTTTGCTGACGGGCCGACGCCTGGAGGAGCCCGCGTGGGTGGCCTCCGACCGGCTCCACCCACGCCCCCCGGGACTGCCGGCATCCCCGTTCGCGCTCCACCCTTGACCCCCTCCGGGCATTCGCGCAACATCTTCGTCCCTTCTCCCCCTCATCGGAAGACGATCAGAGGTCTCGAATGGCGAAGCCGTTGGTAGGTGTGGTGATGGGCTCCACGTCCGATTGGACCACCATGCAACACGCCGTGGACACCCTCGAGGCGCTGGGCGTGCCCTGCGAGGTCCGGGTCCTGTCCGCGCACCGTACACCCGACGCCAGCGCCGAATACGCCACCACCGCCGAGGAGCGGGGCCTGCAGGTGATCGTCGCCGCGGCCGGAGGCGCGGCGCACCTGGCGGGAGTCATGGCATCCAAGACGGTGCTCCCCGTGCTGGGGGTGCCCATGAAGGGGTGGGCCCTGGACGGGCTGGACTCGCTCCTCTCCACCGTCCAGATGCCCCGGGGCGTGCCCGTGGGGACCCTCGCCATCGGCAAGGCGGGCGCGGTGAACGCCGCCCTCTTCGCCGCCGAGATCCTGGGCGTGGCCCACCCCGAGTACCGCGACGCGGTGCGGGCCGACCGCCGCGCGCGCACCGAGGAGGCGCTGGCGCACCAGGATCCACGGGGAGGCTGAGCGAGTCCCTTCGCCTACGCCGGTACCGCCTCGAAGGTGTAGCCGAACCTCTCGATGTCGCCGGCGTAGCGCCGCGCCACCAGCTCGCGGCTGCGGGCGCTGTAGAAGGGCCGATAGTCACGCGACGACCGTCCGGAGGCGTACTTGACCGGCAGCCGCGCCCGGACCCCGAGCCGTCGGCACACCTCCTGGAACGATTCCTCGAGGGTCTCGAAGCGCCCGACGAAGTCCACCGCGACCTCGCCCGTGGGGCCTGTCAGGTATTCGTGCTGCGGCCGGACGTGTGCGTGCTGCACCCGCATGGAGGCTTCCACGAAGTCTTCGAATCCCAGCTCGTCCAGGGCCACGCCCTGGGCCCTGGCCTGCTCCACCATGTCGCGGTCCTGGCGGTGGTACACCGAGACCATGCGGTCCCAGGGGTTGCGCACCACGCTGAACTTCAGGTAGCCCTCCAGCGCCCCCGGTGCGTGGAGGCGCAGGATCTCCGTTGCCGTGAGGTGCTGGAGGAAGTTCGATCGGAGCCCCATGGCCTTGAGCTCGTCGGTCAGGATCGGTCCCATCAGCCGGCGGCGATCTTCGCGGCGATGCCTGCCGCGCATCTTCAGGGCGTGCTCGATGCTCGTGCCTCCCGTCTTGGGGATGTGCACGAAGACGCACCGCCGCTTGTGCGAAACCGGCACCGTACCTCCAAGTCGGCAGCGGAACCCCTTCGGTCAGGGGCCTTCATCGTATGGGAACGTTGCTCCGTCACGGCCCGTGACCCACACGAGTGCGACGGCGCGCGTGGCCTCCCGACTGGATACTTCGGGGGCGCAAGATGTTAACATATCCATCTTCCCGACACCTGGGGCAGGGGCGGGAACGATTTCGACGCTTCGGACATTCATGGGAATAAATCCAGACGGTATGCACGCAGGGACAGAGGGGTCGTCGATGATGCGCGTCCGCAACTTCGTGGTGCCGGCGCTGACGGTGGCGCTGGGCTGGGCCGTCGTGTCGCTCACGGCGTGCGGAAGCAACAATCCCTTCCTCGTGAAGTGGACGCCGTACACCGACACCGTCACGCTGTACTCGGTTGCCGACACGACCCCGAACCTGTACGACGGGTTCGACTTCGTGAACGTCGCCCGCGCCATCATCGAGGGTCACGCGGCCCTGGGGACCTGGGACGTTGCCGTCGGCACCGATTCCACGGGACTGGTATGGATGCCGCCCGGCGCCTTCGGCATCTCCTCCGCGGCCGGCGTGGCCGTGTTGAGTGGGACGACGTACGATCAGGCCGCGAAGGCTCCCAGCGACACGGCGAAGTACAGCCATACGGCCGTGCCCATCACCGTCGGCGTCACGTACGTGGTGCGCACGCGCAAGGTGACGAGCTCGTACGGCAGCACGTGCTCGCACTACGCGAAGCTCCAGCCGGTGGCGGTGGACGCCGCCCAGGGCGTGGTGAGCTTCATCTTCGACACGAACCCCAACTGCGGCGACCTGCGCCTCAAGCCGTAGGGCTGGCCGCCGCGGGGACCCCCGAGCACGCTCCACGGGTCCGCCTCCTCCTGAAACCCATGGGCGACGGCTCCGTAGGGGCTATGTAGAAAACTGCATAAGGCTCCCTGCTGGTGCCGCGGAGGCTCGACCGCACCCATGGAGCCGTCCCCCCCGGAAGGCGGAGGCTGATGGCGGCGGTGCGCATGACCCAGGTGACGGCGCTGGTCCTGAGAGCGGTGGCGGCGGGGCGGCGCCACGGCTTCGACATCATGGACGCGTGCGGGCTGCCCAGCGGAACGGTGTACCCGGCGCTGCGCCGCCTCGAGAAATCGGGCCTTCTGCGCTCGGGGTGGGAGGATCCCGAGAAGGCACGGGAGGAGGGCCGCCCGCGCCGGCGGACGTACGTGCTCACGGGTTCCGGCCGTGCCGCCCTGGCGAACGCGGAGGCCAAGCTCTCCGAGGTGCGCGACCTCCTGCGTGACCTCCCGCCGGCGCCCCGGGAGGCGTGACCAGAGTGACCACGATGGCGCGCCTCTGGCTCCGCATCGTCTCGGTGCTCGTGCCCGGCGCCGACCGTGAGGAGTGGCTCGAGGAGTGGGAAGCGGAGCTCGCCGCCGGGGGCCCCGGAATGGACCCGGGAAACGGTCCGCGCTCCGCGACGGACGCGTGGGGGGCTCTCGCCGACGCATGGACCCTGAGAACGGAAGGGTGGACGATGGAAGGGATGCTGCGCGACGTGCGCACGGCCCTGAAGGGGCTTGCGCGTAAGCCGTTCTTCACCGCACTGGCCGGTGTCACCCTGGCCCTCGGCATCGGCGCGAACACGGCCATCTTCAGCGTGGTCGACGCCGTCCTCATCAACCCGCTGCCGTATCCCCACAGCGACCGGCTCCTCTCGGTCAACCAGACGGCACCGGGGCTCCACCTGCCGGTGGTGCCGCACTCCGAGGCCATGTACCTCCATTACCTGAAGGGCTTCAAGACGCTCTCGTCCTTCGCCGTCTTCCAGCAGGACAACGTGAACCTCGAGCGTGAAGGCGACCCCGAGCGTGTGGCCTCGGCGCAGGTGACGCAGGAGTTCTTCGACGTCATGGGCGTGCACCCGTTCCTGGGCCGCGGCTTCGCCCGCGGCGAGGACCGCAAGGGCGCGGAGCCGGTGGCGGTTCTGGGATACGGCCTCTGGCAGAAGAGCTTCGGAGCCGACCGAACCGTGGTGGGTCGTACGGTGCGGATGGACGGCGTGGAGCGGCTCGTGGTGGGGGTGATGCCGAAAGGCTTCGCGTTCCCGGCGAAGACCGAGCTCTGGATCCCGCTTCCCATCGACGCCCAGAATCCCCAGGTGGGATCCCTGAGCTATATCGGCATCGGCCGCATGGCGCCCGGCCAGACTGTGCAGTCGGTGCAGAGGGAGATGCAGGGCCTGCTCTACTCCTTCGCCGACGCGCATCCCGACGACTTGAGCCGTGCCGTCATGAAGCAGGCGGGACTGGCCGCACACGTGGAGCCGCTGAAGGACCTCTACGTCTCCGACATCCGCCAGGCCCTCTGGGTGCTCATGGGAACCGTGGGCTTCGTGCTCCTCATCGCGTGTGCCAACGTGGCGAACCTGTTCCTGGTGCGCGCCGAGGCGCGACAGCGCGAGCAGGCGCTGCGCACCGCCCTGGGTGCCACACGACGCGACATGGTGCGCTACTACCTCACTGAGAGCGTCACGCTGGCCCTGGGCGGAGGCGTGCTGGGCCTGGCTCTGGCGTGGGCGGGGGTGCGGGGCCTCCTCGCCATGGCACCCGTGGCGCTCCCCAGGGCCGGCGAGGTCGGCATCGACGGCAGCGTGCTCGTCTTCACGGCTGCCATCTCCGTTCTGTCGGGACTCCTGTTCGGGCTCTTCCCGGTCTTCGGATACGCACGCCGCGACCTCTCCGGCGCGCTCAAGGAGGGTGGACGCGCGTCCACGTCGGGACGCGAGCGTCACCGGGCACGCAGCACCCTGGTGGTGGTCCAGGTCGGCCTCGCTCTGGTCCTGCTGGTGGGCTCGGGGCTCATGGTGCGCAGCTTCGTCGCCATGCGCGACGTCGATCTCGGCTTCGCCACCCGGGACCGCCTGTCGTTCCACGTGTCGCTGCCCTCCGCCGAGTACCCCGACGCCGCCAGCGTGGGCGCTTTCGAGCGCGGCCTCCTGCAGCGGCTGCGGGCGATACCGGGCGTGGAGGCGGCTGCCATGACCACGGCCCTGCCCCTGGAGGAGTACAAGAGCGCGACGCCCATGGAGCCCGCGGACCACCCCGTGGCCCAGGGGAAGCTCGGGCCCCTCGTGAACGTGCGTCAGGTGAGCCCGGAGTACTTCAAGACCATGGGGATCACGCTCCTCGAGGGACGCGGCCTCACGGCGGACGACGAGGCGCCGGGCGTCCGGTCGGTGGTGATCAGCGAGAAGGCGGCTCGTACGTTCTGGCCTAACGACGCCTCGGTGGTGGGGCGATATGTGGAGGAGCAGGGATCCAAGGAGACCTTCGAAGTGGTGGGGGTCGCCCGGGACATCCGCTTCGAGAAGATCGCCGAGGAACCGGGAGCCCTGTTGTACTATCCGGTGGCTCCCACCGGCGACTCGGTGCCGCAGCCCGCCCGCTCGCTCTCGGTGGTCCTGAAGGTGGGGGCGGCGCCCCTGGGCTTCGTGTCGGCGGCCCGGGAGGCGCTGCGCGCGGTGGACCCGCGCCTTCCCATGGTGGAGCCCCGCACCATGGCCGGGATCGTCCGGGACGCCATGGCCTCGACGTCGTTCACCGCGCTCCTGCTGGGGATAGCGGCGGGGATCGCGCTGCTCCTGGGCACCGTGGGCATCTACGGGGTGATCTCGTACATGGTGAGCCGCCGCACTCAGGAGATCGGCGTGCGCATGGCGCTGGGTGCTCCGCGCGGATCCGTGCTCCGTCACGTGGTGCGCCAAGGGATGGTCCTGGTGGGCGTGGGCCTGGGCGTGGGTCTGGTGGGTGCCTGGGGAGTGAGCCGCGTGCTGTCGTCGCTGCTCTACGGCGTCAGCGCGACGGATCCGGCGACGTATGCGCTCACCGCCGCCGTGCTGGCCCTGGTGGCGCTCACGGCGTCGTGGATCCCGGCGAGGCGAGCCGCACGCGTGGACCCCGTGGAGGCACTGAGGAGCGAGTAGCTCGCGGTGCCTTCCGGGATCGTCGCGGACCGCTCCGGGGGCCGCCCATGGTGCTCCGGATGCCGTCGGCGGCTTCCGTCGGCGAGGTCGTGGACGTATCGTTGGACGTGCGGGCGCCGCCCCGGCCCAGGTCCGGGACGGCGCTTCCATCTCTATGCCGCGGCGGCCCGCTGGCGGAAGGACGGGCCGCTGCCTGTTTTTATCAGGGAGCCGGGACCCCATGCTCGACGTCATCAAGCAGAAGATCGAGGAGGAGATCGGGCGCCTCACCCATGAGCTCACCAAGGAGCTTCCCGAGCGCATCAAGACCGCGCTGGAACACGGTGACCTCCGTGAGAACGCCGACTTCAAGGCCGCCAAGGAGCGGCAGGCGTTCGTGCAGGCGCGCATCGACCACCTCACCACACGGATGACCGAGCTCTCCAAGATCGACGTCAAGGAGATGCCCCTCGACCGGGTGGGCTTCGGCTCGAAGGTGAAGATCCACGACCTGGACCTGGGCGACGACTTCGAGTTCACCATCGTGGCGGGGGACTTCATCGACCTGGAAGCCGGTCACGTGTCGCTGGCGTCGCCCATCGGGCGGGGGCTCCTGGGCGCCAAGGTGGACCAGGAGGTGAGGATCTCGCTGCCCGCGGGCGAGCGGCGCTACAAGATCGTGGACCTCACCACGTTGCCGCAGCAGCTGGAGGAGTCGGCGGACTGAGGGGACGGCACCGGCCCGGCGGTGCCGCCACCTGTGCCGCGGTGCCGGGGGCTCGGAGTTCCCGGGGGCCGCTTCCACTACCCGGCGTGTGTCTCCACGAACGTGACGGCGTCGCCCACCTCCGCCGGGTCGATCCAGTGTCCGACGTCGTAGTCCCTGGCCTCCATCGGGACACCGGCGGCCGCCAGCCGCTTCCGACCCCGTGCGGCCAGCTTCAGGGGGATGTTGAGGTCGCGGGTCCCGTGCCCCCAGAAGACGGGCGTGCGGGCCGCCGCCAGGACGTCGTCCGCGAGGGAGGGCGTCGCCGCCAGGAACCCCGAGAACACCAGCGTGGCGGCCGCGGCGCCAGGATGAGTGAGGGCGTACGCCAGGCTCACCGTGCCTCCCTGCGAGAAGCCGCCCAGGATCAGGCGTCCGGGCCGTAGGCGCACCAGGGCCGGAAGCTCGGCCAACAGCCGGTCCACCGCGGCGAGGCTTTCGGCCAGGCCCTCCTCCTCCACGCGGTCGTCGCCCAGGTATCGGTACCACGCCCACCCCGGCCCGTATCCCCACGGGTGCCCGGGGTGGGGGGCCTGCGGCGTGAGGAGCACCCAGTCCGCGGGGAGATGGGGGCGGAGGGCCTGGAGGTCCCCGCGGTGGCTTCCGCGGCCGTGGAGGAGAACCGCGACGGTGGCGCCGTCCCCGGCGTCGTGCGGCCGGCTCACATCGAACCCCGGCATGCTTCTGTGCTTCCCCCTCGCGTCGACCTCAGAGCAGCGGATCGGGCCCGTACTCGTTGGGGCCGAAGGTGCCCCGGAAGAACATCATCTTGAGGCCGTACCAGAGCGCGCCCAGCATCAGCAGTCCCAGGGGAATCGCGACGAGGGCGCCGATGGCGCCGAAGAGCGGCACGGCGATGGCCAGCGCGATGCCGGCCCCGATCGTGCCCCCATAGAAGGCCGCCACGTACCAGCCGGGGTGGCCCAGGTCGTGGAGACGCTTCACCGCAGCGACGATGCCCGGCCAGAAGGTGAGGAGCGAGGCGATCACGCGCCCCGGCCCGAGGTGGTCGGGCCCGTATCCCAGCCCGACCGTGTCCACGAGCATACCCACCCACTGAATCGCCGCGAGGGGCAGGGCGAACTTGAGCCAGTACGTGGACCTGGGGATCCGTCCCTCCAGTGACAGCCAGAGGTCGAGCCCGCTCTGCCCGCGTGCGTGAGCCGGCTGGCCTGTCTGCGCCGCGCGTTCCAGCTCACCCCAGTCCTCCTCGCTCATGATCGTATCCCCTTCCATAGAGGTCGTGGCGGGTCGGGCGCCGCACGGTGCGCCGCCCCGCTCCCCCGCAAGGGCAGGCGTTCCCGGGTCTCCTTTCCAATGTTGGGACCACCTGTCGCCGGGCGCCAGCCTCCCGAGCAGCGTACGAGCGCAAGCAGACGGAGCGCGCGTGCTCGGTCAGGCGATCTCCTCCGCGCGGTGGCACGCCACCATGTGGGGCGCCTCGGAGGTGCCCAGATCGCGCCACTCCGGCTCGGCGCTCCGGCACACGTCGGTGGCGAAGGGGCAGCGCGTATGGTACCGGCACCCGTGGGGCAGCGCGGCCGGGTCGGGAGGCTCGCCTTCCACCGCCGGGCGGGGCCGCGCCGCGGCGCGAGAGGGGTCGGCCACGGGGATGGATGCCCGCAGCGCCCGGGTGTACGGATGGAGCGGCGCCCCGAAGACGTCGTCCCGGGTCCCCAGCTCCACCAAGCGGCCCAGGTACATGACCGCCACGCGGTCGCTCAGGTGCCGCACCATGGCGAGGTCGTGGGCGATGAACAGGTAGGTGAGCCCCAGGGCCTCCTTCAGGTCGGCCAGCAGGTTGACGATCTGCGCCTGGATGGAGACGTCGAGAGCGGAGATGGGCTCGTCGGCGACGATGAAGCGGGGGCTCGTGGCCAACGCCCTGGCGATGCCGATGCGCTGGCGCTGGCCGCCGGAGAACTCGTGGGGGTAGTGCGTCACGACATCGGGGGAGAGCCCGACCATGTCCAGCAGCTCGGCCACCCGGGTGGTCCGCTCTTCCGGGCTTCCCAGGGAGTGGATGTCCAGCGGCTCCCGCACGATCCGGCCGACGGACACGCGCGGGTTCAGCGACGCGTAGGGGTCCTGGAAGATCATCTGCATGTCCCGCCGCAGCGCGCGCAGCACGTCGGGCTCCAGCTCGGTGAGATCCCGGCCCCGGAATGTCACCGACCCTCCCGTGGGCTCCAGCAGGCGCAGGATGGCCCGGCCGGTGGTGGACTTGCCGGACCCGCTCTCGCCCACCAGCCCCAGCGTCTCGCCGTCGAGGACGTCGAAGGAGACCCCGTCCACGGCGCGCACGGTGCCCACCTGTCGGCGCAGCAGGCCGCGGCGCACGGGGAAGTGCTGGCGCAGGTCGGAGACGCGCACCAGGGGCGTGCTCACGGTCCCCTCCTTGCGGCCTGGAGAGCGTCCAGCTCGCGCCAGCGCCAGCATGCCGAGCGATGCTCCCCGGACACCGACGCCAGCGACGGGGTCTCCCTCCGGC